>PUNT01000228.1 GCA_003551905.1 Halanaerobiales bacterium | reverse complement strand
AGGAAACACGCAGACGAGCCAGGCAACAGAAGAAAAAAAGTGGCATAGTTTTTATCGACGAGATAGATGTCCTGGGTGCAAAAAGAGGACAGGTATCCAGTCATATGGAATACGATCAAACTTTGAATCAACTTCTGGTAGAGATGGATGGTTTGAGCCATGTTGATGATATTCAGCTATTGGTTCTTGCTGCTACCAACAGGATTGAAGGTCTGGATGCTGCACTACTAAGACCGGGACGTTTTGATCGTATTGTAAAAGTAGATCTTCCTGATCGTAAAGGACGAAAGCATATACTGGAAATTCACATGAAAAACAAACAGCTGCATGAAGATGTTAACCTTGATTTAATTGCCAGTGAAACATTTGGGTTCTCTGGCGCCCACCTGGAAAGCCTGACTAACGAAGCAGCCATATTTGCTATGCGAAAAGGAACAAAAAAAATAAGACAAGAACATTTCCTGGAAGCTATTGAAAAAGTCCTTTTAGGCGAAAAAACAGAAAAAATTCCTAGTAAAAAAGAAAAAGAAAGGGTTAGCATACACGAATGTGGTCATGCTCTCATCAGTGAAATTCTACAGCCAGGTTCAGTAGCGAGCATAACCATAACACCCAGGGGGCAGGCCCTGGGATATATGCGGCAGAATGTAGAGGAAGATAGGTACCTGCATACAGAAGAAGAAATTCGTAGAAGTATTGCAGTTAAAATAGCAGGCTCGGTAGCAGAACACGAAATTTTAGGCTCGAAAAGCACCGGAGCCATACAAGACCTTAAAGAGGCACATAACCTGGGGAAACTCTTAGTCAAATCAGGTATGTCTGATTTGGGTTTTGTAGATCCTGATGACTTGCCTCAGCATCTTTTACACACAACATTATCGGAAATTTTGCAAGAAATTCAAAAAAAAGTGCTGGAAACAATCATTACCAACCAGGAAACACTGGAAAAAATGTCTCATAAACTTCTCCTGCAAGAAAATATAAGTGGTAAGGAAATCAGAGAAATAATTGGTCAAAATGTTGAAGCCCGGGTTTTTTAAATGTATAATTGTTTTGGCACGTAAAATATTCCTTTAGTTCAGGGAGATGATCAAATTGACGAACTGGCACTTCAATACCCGAGCTGTCCATAAAGGTGAAAGCCCTTGCCCTTTAACTGGAGCTTTAAGAACCCCTATTTATCAAACATCAACCTTTGCATTTAAGGATGTTGAGCAGGGAGGCAATCTTTTCAAGGGAGAAGATAAAGGATATATATACACCCGCCTGGGGAACCCTACCCAAACTGTTTTAGAAGAAAAAATGGCTGACCTTGAAGAAGGGGAGGCCGCCTGTGCAGCAGCTTCAGGGATGGCTGCTGTAACAAGTGCAACTCTAGCTTTTCTCAACAAAGGAGATCACATTATTTCTTCCCGACCTCTTTATGGATGCACATATTCATTGTTTAAGGACTTTTTCCCCCGCTGGGGAATAGAAGTATCTTTTGTTGATCTGGCAAATATAGAAAGCATACCAAAAAATATCAAAGAAAATACACGCATGATCTATTTTGAGACACCAGCCAATCCAACAATGAAGCTGGCAGACCTTGCCAAAGTAGCAGCACTGGGAAAATCAAATAACTGTATTACAGTTGTTGATAATACCTTTATGACACCCTACTTCCAGAAACCTTTAACCTATGGTATTGATATTGTCCTGCATAGTGCAACAAAGTATATTGGCGGGCATGGTGACGTTATAGCAGGTATAATAATCAGTAACAAAGACTATATAGATGAAATTAAGAAAGGAACCCTCAAGGACCTGGGAGGAGTTATCAGTCCATTTGATGCCTGGCTTCTAATTAGAGGCTTAAAGACACTCCCCCTGAGAATGGAAAGAATAAATAACAATGCCATTGAGGTTGCTCATTTCCTGGCCAGCAGTCCAAAAATTCAAGAAATCTACTATCCAGGTTTGGCTCAACACCCTCAGCATCAACTGGCTAAGGAACAAATGACTGGCTTCGGTGGCATGATCAGTTTCGAATTAAAAGGAGGATTTGCTGCAGGCAAAAAATTAATGAACAATCTCAAACTCTGCACCCTGGCAGTCAGCCTTGGAGATGCAGAAACACTGATTCAGCATCCTTCTTCAATGACTCATTCAGTTGTGTGTGAAGACGATCGATTGCTTGCAGGTATTTCCGAGGGGCTTGTCCGTCTATCTGTTGGCATTGAAGATGCCCGGGACATAATTTCTGATCTTCAGCAAGGTCTTGCCAACCTCTAATACGAAAGGAGGTATCCCAATAGCTTCAGAAATCATTTCCATAGGAACAGAACTCCTGCTGGGCAATATATTGAATACCAATGCAAGTTATCTCTCCAGAAAACTTGCTGAACATGGACTGGATCTTTACTATATTACCTCGGTGGGTGACAACCCTGAACGTCTAATCAATACCATCAAAGAAGCTCGCCAGCGTTCAAAAATAATAATAACAACTGGAGGTCTAGGACCTACAAGTGATGATATAACCCGAGAAGCAGTGGCAAAAGCCTTCAATGTACCTCTAAAAACCTCCCCCACCATGGTAAAACAAATCGAAGATTTTTTCCATCAGCGGGGCAAAACTGCACCAGAATGCAATAAAAAGCAGGCCCAGTATCCAGAAGGAGGCAGGTTGCTCATTAACCCAATGGGTACAGCACCGGGTTTCATGATTGAAGACAGTGCCTGTACTTTGTTCGCACTTCCTGGCGTGCCTGGTGAAATGAAAGCAATATTTGAGGATAAAGTATCTCCAGAACTGCAAAGATACCAGAAAAATAATATTATCCATTCTCGCTTACTTCGAGTCTTTGGTCTGGGGGAATCCCAGGTTGAGAGCATTCTCCATGATATTATATCCAGCCAAACCAATCCTACAATCGCTCCCATGGCTCAAACTGGAGAAGTAATTTTGCGAATTACGTGCAAGGAAAAAACCAAGGAAAAGGCTGAGCTTCTAATCAGAGATTTGCAGGAAAAAATCCAAGCTAGGATTGGCAATTATATATATGGATATGATGATGACACTCTGGAAACGGTTACTGCTGATATACTGATGAAAAGAGGAAAAACCATAAGCACTGCAGAATCATGTACAGGAGGACTTCTAGCCCACCGATTAACCAATATCCCGGGATCTTCTTCATTTTATTATGGAGGTATTGTAGCCTATAGCAACGACTTGAAAGAAAGAGTACTAGGTGTAAAGAAAGAAACACTGCGAAAATTCGGTGCAGTAAGTGAAGAAGTAGCTGTAGAAATGGTTCGGGGCTTATTAAAAATTTACCCTGCTGATCTTGCTTTATCCATCACTGGTATAGCAGGCCCTGGAGGAGGCACTACAGAAAAACAAGTAGGACATATCTGCATTGCCTATAAAACTATAGACGAAGAGATTAGCACTGCAGTAAAATTATTTAAAGATCGCATGCAAAATAAAGAAGCAGCTGCAAATCATGCCTTGCATCTAATATTAAATTACTTTAAAAAAGAAGATGCTTGAACTTTTTTTTAACTCTATCTCCTGAAACATTTTTTCAGTATAGATAATTTATATTTACTATCACAGGAGGTTGAAACGGTGAAAATTCGGTGCTTTATAGCTGTTAAAGTCCCTGACATCATCTGCCGAAATATCTATAATCTGCAACAACAATTAATGGAGTCATCTGTCAATGTGCGCTGGGTTCATCCGCAAAACTTTCATCTAACACTTCGTTTTCTTGGCAATATAGACGATGAACAGAAACAGGAGATTATAGAAGCATTAAAGATACTGGAAAACTTCAAACCCTTTGCTCTTAATTTTGCCGGGGTAGGAGGATTCCCCCACGAAGGTAAGTTACGGGTAATATGGGTGGGAGTTGGCAGAGGGCACAACGAACTAATAAGTATTCATAGAGCAATCGAAGATGCACTCAAAATCATTAATTTCCCTGAAGACAAAAAACCATTTCACCCCCATTTAACCATCGGTCGAGTCAAGGACCCCAAGAATACCAGGCCATTAAGATTGGCCATGGAAAATCAAAGACATTTTTCAACACCTGACTTTTCAATTTCTTCAGCGACACTTTTTAAAAGTCAGTTAACACCCAGTGGTCCTGTCTATACAACCCTGGATGAGTTCAAATTTCAACTTGACAAATAGGAACGATTGTTCTATAATGGAGTTGAGCATGAAATTTAATAAAACGGAGGGAAAAGCATGTCTAGTGAAAAAGAAAAAGCTCTGGATATGGCTATAAGTCAAATCCGGAAACAGTACGGGCAGGGCTCCATAATGAAGTTTGGAGATTCTACATTTAATATGGATATAGCAACCATCCCCTCCGGAGCTATATCCCTTGATGCTGCCCTTGGTGTAGGTGGTATTCCCAGGGGGAGAATAGTTGAAGTTTTTGGCCCAGAATCATCAGGGAAAACAACCCTTGCCATACATATGATTGCTGAGGCACAGAAAATGGGAGGAGTAGCTGCTTTCATTGATGCTGAGCATGCTCTAGATCCCAAGTATGCACAAAACCTAGGAGTAAATATTGATAATCTTTTGATTTCCCAACCTGACACTGGAGAACAGGCTCTGGAAATCTGCGAAGCTTTGGTGAGAAGCAATGCTGTTGATATTATTGTTATAGATTCTGTTGCTGCATTGGTCCCCAAGGCGGAAATTGAAGGTGAGATGGGCGATTCCCATGTGGGGCTGCAGGCTCGTCTCATGTCTCAAGCAATGCGGAAACTCTCCGGCTCTATAAGCAAATCTAAAGCCATCGTAGTTTTCATTAATCAAATCAGGGAAAAAGTGGGGGTTATGTTTGGAAACCCAGAAACCACACCTGGTGGCAGGGCACTTAAGTTTTACGCTTCTATCAGACTGGATATCCGCCGCACCATGTCCATAAAAGATGGAGATAAAGACATAGGTAACCGGATAAAAATCAAAGTAGTAAAAAACAAGGTTGCACCTCCTTTCCGCCAGGTGGAACTGGAGTTAATGTTCGGGAAAGGGATCTCTGCCACTGGTTGCATCATTGATGAAGCTGTTAATTATGGAATTATTGAGCGAGCTGGTTCATGGTACTCCTATGGTGATGAACGCTTGGGACAGGGGAAAGAAAACGCAAAATCATACCTTGAGGAAAATCCCGAGCTATTGAAGGAAATAGAAATGAAGGTCAAAGAAAAGATGGGGTTTGTTACAGAGGATAAAAAGGATGAACAAAAAACAATATCAGAAACAAAAGATTAATGGTTGTTAAGAAAGACCCCATAATATGTGGGGTTTTTCTTTTATCTTGACACCAAATAATAAAAGATATAAAATAGAAGCAACATGTACAGGTGACCCCCGTAAACATTGTGCCAGTCTTTACTTTAAATAACAACTGAATATGGAGGGAGGTGAACAATATTTTTCAGAACCCCTGGCTTATAGGTATTTTCTCCCTTATTTTAGGGTTTATCATAGGCTTTGGTGTAAGGAAGTATCTCGCGGAAATGAGAATTCAGTCAGCAGAAAGAGAAGCTCGGGCAATACAGGAAAATGCCCAGCGTGATGCAGAGGCCATTAAGAGAGAAACCCTGCTGGCTGCTAAAGAAGAAGCACACAATTTCAAAGAAAAAGTCGAACAGGAATGCAAAGAGCGTAGGAATGAAGTCCAACGTATGGAAAGAAGATTGCTCCAGAAAGAAGAAAATCTGGAGAAGAAATCTGAAGGACTGGAAAAAAAAGAAGAAGGACTAAAACAAAGGGAACAGAAGATCAATCGCCTGGAAGAAGAAATTGAGAAATTGAAGAATAAGCAGGTTCAAAAACTTGAACAGATAACTGAACTGAAAAGAGAAGAAGCTAGAGCTATCCTTTTTGCGCGCGTAGAAGAAGAAATAGAAAAAGATATTTCTAAGATGATAAAGGAAAAAGAGTACCGGGCAAAAGAAGAAGCAGAGAAGAAAGCAAGAGAAATAATCTCTCTGGCAATTCAGCGCTGTGCTGCTGATCATGTTGCTGAAACTACAGTTTCTGTTGTTTCTCTTCCCAATGATGAGATGAAAGGAAGAATCATTGGCCGAGAAGGACGTAATATTAGAACTTTAGAGAACCTCACCGGCATCGACCTGATAATTGACGACACTCCTGAAGCTGTTATTCTTTCTGGATTCGATCCTATTCGCAGAGAAGTTGCCAGAGTTTCCCTTGAAAAGTTAATTGCTGACGGCCGTATTCATCCAGGCAGGATTGAAGAAATGGTGGAAAAAGCTAGAAAGGAAATTGATGAGAAAATTCGTGAGGAAGGTGAGCAAGCAGTTTTCACTACGGGGGTACACGGTATTCACAATGAACTCATCCATATCCTTGGCCGGCTTAAATACCGTACCAGTTATGGTCAAAACGTTCTCAATCACTCCATAGAAGTAGCACATCTAAGTGCTATTATGGCAACAGAATTAGGGGTTGACGTTAACATAACCAAGAGAGCAGGTTTACTTCACGATATTGGTAAAGCTGTTGACCATGAGGTAGAAGGGCCTCATGTTCAAATAAGCGCAGATCTGGCAAAGAAATACGGAGAAAACAAGGCAGTCGTCCACGCAATAGCTGCTCATCATGAGGATATAGAATTTGAAAGCATTGAGGCTATACTGGTTGCTGCTGCCGATGCTCTTTCAGCTGCTCGACCGGGAGCAAGGCGAGAAACTCTTGAATCATATGTTAAACGTCTGGAAAGCCTGGAAAAAATCGCAGACTCCTTTGAAGGTGTAGAAAAGGCATACGCCATACAAGCAGGAAGGGAAATAAGGATTATTGTAAAACCGGATAGAATTAAAGATGAAGCTGCTCCAAAACTCGCAAGAGATATTGTAAAAACAATTGAAGAAGACCTAGAATATCCAGGTCAGATTAAAGTAACTGTAATAAGGGAAACACGGGCTGTTGATTACGCCAAGTAAAGCGGGGGGACTGCCCCCGCTTTTCCATATATTCTCAAGCTTTTTTTAAAGGTAACCAGGGCTGATCTGCAGAAAACCCTATTATAATAACATGTTGGTAGGTGTTTTCATTGGAAAAAAATGAAGCTGTGGACTTCCTTGTTTCCCTTTTATTGTGTTTTCCCCAGGTGAGTAGGGCAAAGATTGATTCGGAAAATGATTTTTTGAATTTAAAATTCCTCATTATCCCCGCAATAACTGATAAGAAATTGAATCAAGCAAAAAAGAAAATTGAAGAAAGCCTGCTTGTTTACCAAAAATTTTTTCGAAAAAACATTCCTCAGATAACTCTAAAATATGGAAATTATGACAATACCACCGAGATATCCGTTTCCATAACACTGACCGGCCTTAAAAGAGAATTTCTGGAAATGATCATTGAACTTCTGGAGACAATTATTCCGGGAAAAGTTGCTAAAGTCAGTGTTCAGGGGAAACATACCCAACACGAACACAAATACATACTGAATACCCTTCTGGAAAAAAACATCTCAATTCCAGAAAGTTATTATGGATTCCGAGAAGCTGGAAGAGTCATGGTTTTTAAAGCAGGTAATTAATAGCCCTCTAGCGTATACTAACTGTATACGCTTTTTAATATAAAATGGAGGTTTTACAGGTGCGCATTTTTTTTATTGGAGATCTGGTAGGAAAACCCGGAAGAAGAATTGTCAAGGAAAAACTGAAGAATCTTGTTGATGAGTATAAGATTGATCTTGTAATAGCCAATGGAGAAAATGCCGCCGGTGGATTTGGTCTTACAGAAAAAATCAAAGATGAGATCCTGGATTGTGGTGTGGATATCATTACATCGGGAAATCACATCTGGGATAAAAAAGAGATCTATGATTTTATTGATAGTGAGCCGCGATTGCTTCGCCCGCAGAACTATCCACCAGATGTGCCTGGGAAAGGGTTCTATATATATTCTACTAAAAACAAAGAAAAAATTGCTATAATCAATTTACTTGGACGAACCTTCATGGAGGCTTTGGATTGCCCTTTTAGGGCCTTTCAATCAATAATAAAAGATATCCGAGAGGAAACTCACAATATAATTGTTGATTTTCACGCTGAAGCAACCAGTGAGAAAAAAAGTTTTTTATTTTTTGCAGATGGCCTGGTAAGTGCAATCATGGGAACCCACACCCACGTGCAAACAGCTGATGCTATAATTTCCAGCAAAGGAACAGCATATATTACAGATGTAGGCATGACAGGAGTACAACATTCTGTTATCGGCATGCGGCCTAAGGAAATATTGGAAAAATTTATTCATGGGCTACCTACCCGTTTTCAGGTGGCTTCTGGCGATAGCTATATAAATGCTGTAATTATTGAATTGGATCAGAAGGGGAAGGTATTATTTTTACAACCGGGGATATTTTAGATTATTTAGCAAAATTTACTAATAAAATTAATTGAAAAAGAAGGGTTTTTGCTTTTTGAATCTAATTAATTAGATAAGGGGGTACTCATTAATCTGGAAGAGAAACCACACCAAGGAGGTATGGCATAATAATGGAAATACTTAAGGTATCATCTAAATCCAGTCCTAATTCTGTCGCTGGTGCTCTAGCCGGAGTTTTACGAGAACGAGGAAGCGCAGAATTACAAGCTATCGGTGCTGGAGCTTTAAATCAGGGTATTAAAGCTGTTGCTATCGCCAGAGGCTTTGTAGCTCCAAGTGGTATTGATCTCATATGTATTCCTGCTTTTACGGACATTGAAATTGATGGCGAAGAGAGGACTGCAATCAAACTTATAGTTGAACCACGATAAGGTTTAATCAGCCTGTTTGTTGCAAAAACAAACAGGCTTCTTTTTATTTAATTTCCCCAATTGAAAGGAAGATGGACGTGAGTATGTTCATAGTAGATGGTCACTGCGATACCATGATGCGAATTACTGAACCAAAGGAATTCTATAATAGTTTTACAGACACACATATCAACTGGAAATACATCCAGGATGCTGGCGTTAAGCTGGAAATCATGGCTCTTTTTGTAGAACCACAGTATAAACCATACCAATCATTAGTTAGAACTGTTGAACTAATAGGGAAATTTCATCAACTGTTGGATGAGGGCCCTAAAAATCTTATTCTGGTTAAGAATAAAAAAGACCTGGAAAAACTAACAAATGACAATAGTGTTGTGGGTTTTTTAATGGCTCTAGAAGGTGCAGAGGCCATTACCAGTAAAGAAATATTACGGACACTTTTCGCCTGTGGGTTGCGGTTGGTAACTCTAACCTGGAATCAACGCAACCACTTAGCTGATGGTGTATGGGAAAAGGAAACAGGAGGAGGATTGACTAGGTTAGGCAAAGAAATTGTTGCTGAACTGAATCAATTAGGTATAGTTGTGGACGTTTCCCACCTATCAGAAAAAGGCTTCTGGGATGTAGTAGAGGTTTGTAGTGGCCCATTTGTTGCGTCCCATTCCAATGTTTATAATATTGCATCCCATCCTCGAAACCTTAAAGATGAGCAGATTCATGCTTTGGTTGAAAAAGGGGGAATAATTGGGATCAATTTTTGCCCACATTTTCTCAAAAATCAGGGTAATGCAACCATTTCCGATGTTATGGAGCATATTGATTATATCTATCAACGTTGGGGGCCTGATAATATTGCCCTGGGAAGCGACTTTGATGGAATATCAGAGGGAGCGAGAGGGCTTGAAAATCTTAGCAAACTACCTGATCTTTGTGATTTGCTGGCAAAAAAATTCACCTCTGCAGAGGTGGAAAAAATAATGGGCCTCAACTGGAAGAGACTGCTACAGGAAATACTGCCTTCCTGTTGACATAGTAACCCACAGTGTTATAATTGATGTTATGAAAGATAAAAATCTGTCTGTTGACCTGCACCTGCATACCAATTTCTCTGATGGCATATATTCACCACAGGAACTAATTAATAAAGCCCTGGAGAAAAATTTAAGAGCTATTGCTATTACTGATCATGATACTGTTGAAGGAATAATGCCGGCTACAACAGCCGGCTTAAATAAGATTGAAGTAGTTCCAGGAATTGAACTGAGCACAAAGGAAGAAGGAATAGAGTACCATATTCTCGGTTATTATATCCATTTCCAACAAGGAACTCTGATTGATTTTCTCAAAAAGATGCAGGAAGAAAGAAGAAAAAGAGCAGAAAAAATTCTGCAATGTCTGCAAAATATAGGTCTTCCAATAAGAAAATCAGAAAAGCTAATCCTGGAAAAGAATTCTCCAGGAAGAATGCATATTGCCCAGGCACTGGAAAAAGAGGGTTATGTGAAAGACTGGCAGGAAGCTTTTCAAAGATACCTGAACCCGGGTTGCGTTGCTTATGTTCCTCGCCATAGGGTTACCCCTGAAGAAGCAATTGATTTGATCAAAAAAGCAGGGGGCATAAGTGTTCTTGCTCATCCAGGGGACCTGCCCCACAGGGAAAAAATTTATTCCCTTATTCCTAGAGGCTTACAGGGACTGGAGGTTATTCATCCTCATCATACTGCTGAGGAGCAAAAAAAATTTCTTTCTTTGGCCAGGAATTATTCTCTTATTCCTACTGGAGGCTCAGACTGCCATGGCCCCATCTATAATGGCCAATCCATTTTAGGGGCGTATAATATTCCTTACCGCTGGTTGGAAACATTGCAAAAAGCCAAAAGAGAATTAAAGGGGGAACCGTCTTGAATAAAAAGATAATTCTGTTATTACTGGTCTTGTCATTAATATTTGTGGGTTGCGCCCGGGAAGAAGAAAAGGATATAGTGGCCATTGTGAATGATGAAAACTTGTACCAGGAGGACTTTGATAAACGACTATCATATCTTAAAAGACAGATAGAAGATATGTATGCCTTTGATTTTGACTCTGAAGAAGGAAAAGAATGGTTGTCAGTACTGGAAGCGAGGATACTGGAAGATATGATCTGGGAGAAGATCTTTATTCAGCAATCTAAAAACATGGAGATTACTGTTTCCAGTGCTGAAATAGAAGAAAGGCTAACAATGATAAAAAACCAGTACCAGAGCGAAGAAGATTTTAAACAATTCCTGGAGGAAATGTCATACACCGAAAGTGAATATGGAGAAATAATTGAAGAGCAACTGCTCATTGAAAAAGTGCTGGCTAGTATTACAGACGATATAGAGATACCTGATGAAGATATAATAGCTCACTTCGAAGAATACCGTTCTCTTTATGACTTACCAGACAAGGTAGCAGCAAAACACCTCCTTTATGAATCTGAAGATGATGCCAATAAGGTCTGGTCAAAAATTGAAGCTGGAGAATCCTTCAATGATTTTATGGATCAGGGACAGGACCTGGGGTATCTTGCCCGCGGGGAAACTGTTAAAGAGTTTGAAGAAGTACTCTTTAATATGGAAAAAGGAGAAATACGCGGACCAGTAGAAACTATTTTTGGCCATCACATTATTTACGTCTACGATATACTTGAAGGAGAGGAAGCCAGCATAGAAGACGTTTATGAGGAAATCTATACTCACTTAAAGAATGAAAGAAGCGAATCAGTTGTTAATGAATATATGCAAAATTTATTCGAAAAGACTGAATTTGAACTGGTAGGCAAGTTTTCTTTCCTGGAAGAAGATGAACTGTTGCAACAATAAATAATCAAATACTGCATATCCTCCCTTTTTTAGGGTATCCTAATTGGGGAGGAGGGCTGATATATGCAGGATAGTTTGATGCAAAAACTAGAAGAATACTTTTACCGATATACCCGGCAGTATGATGCCAATATTCTTGCCCTGGCCCAGGAAAAAGGGTTGAATATTAGTCAGGAAACTTTAAAAGAAATATTGGAAGAAGCAAAACACCGTGAATAGTATCCCCCCCTGTACAGGGGGGGATTTGTAGAGGAAGGATATTGCTAACATTTGTCGAATAAAATTGATTACTAATGGGAGGAAAAGGAGCGATTGGGATGTGGGAAATTATTCTTAAAGGTGGGCCAGTAATGGTGCCACTGATTATTTGTTCGGTTATAAGTTTGGCAGTTATTCTAGAAAGATTAATCTTCTTTAACAGGACGAACAATGATAATTACCGTCTCTTTAAAAAGTTTTCCCGGCAGATGGATGAAAAACAATACAAAGAAGCAATAAAAAATCTCAAAGATGAAAGAGGCCCTATAGCTCGAATTCTTGCAACATCTCTTACTTATAGTGGTCGTCCATATGGTCTTGAATTAAAAGAATTTCTACAAACAGCTGGCGAACAGGAAATTGATAAAATGGAAAAAAACCTGATTATACTGGATGTAATAGCCACAATTGCTCCCTTGATGGGGCTTCTGGGCACTGTTCTGGGGATAATTGATAGTTTTGATATTCTGGCTGCCACAGGAGCAATAGCATCTCCAGCCCAGCTCAGTTCTGGTATTGCAAGAGCACTTCTAACAACTGCTGCAGGTCTTCTAATTGCAATTCCAACCCTGATATTTTACTCCCATTTTGTTGGTGTAGTTAATAAAAGAGTAAGAGAAATATCGCGCTGGACCAGAGAGTTGTTAACTTTGATGGGTGGTGACCAGGACCGTGTTTAAAACAAAGCTGCGTAAGAGGCCCAGAATAGAGATTATTCCCATGATTGATGTTATTTTCTTTCTGCTGGTCTTCTTTATGCTTTTCACTACATTCAAAACAACTCCTCATGGTCTTGATATCAGATTGCCACAGGCAACAACAGCAGCCCAGCAGGAAGATCAGAATATTACTATTTACATTTCATCAGGAGGCAGAATCTTTCTCGATGAAGAGGAAAAGAGCATCCCTGACCTGGCTCGGGAAATTAGACAAAAACAAGAAATAGCCCCTCACCTGGTTGCCATTATTAATGCTGACCAGGAAACTCCTTATAATTATGTCGTAAGAGTTATGGATGTTCTCAGGGATGGTGGCATCTACAGGATTTCCTTTGGTGCTGAACCTTTAAGAGGTGATTAAGGTGAATCGAGAACATAGCACTCTAAAAAGTTTTATAATAATTTCCTCACTTTTTCATCTAATGGCCTTTGCCTTCATTCCCTGGTCTATATTTGACACAGAACCTCCTTCCCCGGGCGAGAAAAAGCCGGTTGATTTTTATCTGGTTGATTATGTCAGGATTGAAGAAGAAAAACCTGCAGCACCAGCAGAAGTTGAAACTATAGAAAAAGCTGATGAGAAAAAAGCAGATGAAGATGAAGTTGTCTTGGAAGAAATTGAAATTGAACTTTTGGTTGAGGAATTGGAGGAAAAGATAGCTGAAGAGGAAGCTCTGGCAGAAGAAATGGTTGAGAAAGAACTTGAACAAAAGCAACTTCCTGGAATTGCTGATATTTCTGACAGCATAACTCCACCTCCTGAAGAAGAAACTATTGCAACTGAGCTCACACCACCAATCATATCCAGTGACCTTAGCGATGAATATATAGCTCTCCCGGCCTTGGAAGTTCCTCCTGAAGAACAATTAAAGGCAGCGTTTGCTCCCCAGGAAAAAGAGGAGGAGGTTAAAGAAGAACCAGAAACTGTCATTGAAGAGGAGAGTGAGGAGCCACAGCTTCCTGATGATCCCTCATTATTAGTTTTAAGAGAGGGAAATCTTGAATTGCCTAAAGGTGCACAAAATGAAGGAATAGAAGGCACAGTGGAACTGTATGTTCATGTTGACATCAATGGTAATGTAGATGATATTGAATTCATTGCCCGCTCAGGTGATAGCAGAATAGATAATCAGGCTTATCAAACTATAAAACTGGGATGGGAATTTTTGGATATGCCCAAACCATATATAATCCATCTCAAAATAGATTTTAGATTAGAAAAGGTGAGCAGGGAGTACGTAGACATATTTTTCTATGAGGAGGATGAAGAATGACAAGAATACTAATTACAGTAATAATTTTTATTCTTCTCCTCCCAGCTTCTGTTCTCGCTATTTCGCCTGAATATTATATTGATAGCCAGGGTAATTTACGCCTGGAAAATGATTATATAGCTATTTTTGTCAATAGAGGAGACGAAAATTTGGGACGTTTTGCCCTGGATGTGACAGGAGGCAATCCCATCCACGATGGTGACAACAATAAACCACTCCTCTATGGTCATCCCCGTCCCTGGACTTCTTATTCAACTATCAGGATAGATGGAAAAGACTATGTCTTTGGCGGACCAACCAATAAAAGAGCAGGCAGCGAAGGCCTTTATGGTGAAGTAGTTAATCCTCCTGAAGTTGTGGACGGAGAAAAAATAATCACTGTAGTAAAAATGGATAACGTAGAGGTAACACAAACACTATCCTTTATTGAAAGCACCACCACCGGCTTACCTGACACTGCAAAAATCAAATATACAATAACCAACAAAGATAGTGAAACTCGTAATATTGGATTAAGGGTAATGCTCGATACCATGCTTGGCGCTAACGATGGCGCTCCCTTCCGAGTTCTGGATCAAGCAATCACAGAGGACAAGACCCTTATAAGGGGAGAAATCCCTGATTTCTGGCAGGCCTTTGATTCCCTGACAAATCCAATGGTAATGGCCCAAGGGGGATTGAGAGGTCCTGATCTAACGGCACCAGATAAAATTTATTTTTCCAACTGGGGCAGCCTGGCAGATGGTGTGTGGGACTTTAACTTCCAGTCTGGACGGGATTTTATTAGGGAAGGAGAGTTCGAGCTAGATAGCGCCATAGCCCTTTACTGGACACCTACAACCTTAGAGACTGGAGAGTCTATAACCTATACTACCAGCTATGGTCTTGGTGGCATTACTATTGTGCCGGGCCTATTATCGCTGGGAGTTACTTCCCCTGCTAATTTTGTTTTTGACGAATTACGAAAATCCTTCCCTATAGTTGCCTATATTGAAAACACATCATCTATAGTCGCCAAAGATGTTATAGCTCAGTTAGACCTACCGGAGGAACTCATGGTTGAAGACCATGGGCCGGATAAAAAAGAACTGTATGATGTAGGACCAGGAGAACATGTGCAGGTTGCCTGGCGGATAAAACCAAAACCAGGTGAAGATATTCCCGAGGAATCCACTTTCAGAGTTCTGGTTGAAGCTGAAAATACTGACAGCAATGAAGCAACCAGAAATATTAAGTTTTTCCCTCCAGCCCGACTTGAAGTTTTACTGGATGGCCCATCTGTACAGGACATCAGTGGCAGACTATTTCAATATCAGCCTTTCACTGTCACAGGTACTGTAAAGAACACCGGTGGGTCAACTGCTTATAATACCAAAGCCTATCTTGCGCTTCCTCCAGGTCTTTCCCTGGCCTATAGTGATAAAGGAACTATAGACCTGGGTCCAGTAAGAGCAGGAGAGGAAATCGATATATCCTGGCGTATTCTAAGCCAGGGAATAACCGGAGATATGCCCTATGGTCTTGAAGTTCATTCCATCAACACACCACAGTCCAGTCAGGTTAGGACTATAGAGGTGCCAGAAGCTCCCAGCAAAATCTACCTGGATGCTGAACAAAAATCCTATGCAGTGGGCGAAATTATAGCTGTTGACATAATCATGGCCAATATTAGAGACCTGCAAGAAATTTCCCTTGATATGTCCTATGACAAGGAAGTACTTGACCCACTGTATGTATCAAGAGGTGGTATTTTTACCAAAAAAGATGAGCTTTTACCATTCAAACACCCAAAAATAAACACACCTGAAGGCACTATCACAGGTTTACAGGGAAATCTTCTAGACAAAGAGGTATCATCCGGAGTTGTAGCAACAATATATTTTCTAGCCCGGAGAAGCGGTGATGCAGTATATAATATTACTAACCTGAAGCTAATTGATAGAAACGGCAAAAAAATTGATATTCTGCCGGATGAACTCATGATCAGGATAAAAAACTAGAAATGGGAGGGTTATAATATGGGCATGAGAGAAAAAGTACTGATTCTCTGCTTGTTATTTGTCTTTTTCTCAGCATTCACAACACAAGCAAAAGTAGAAGATATTCCAGAAGATCACTGGGCGTATGATATTGTAATTGACCTTGTAGATCGGGGATTTCTTGCTCTATATGATGATGAAACTTTTCGAGGTCAGGAGGACGTCACTCGCTATCAGATGGCAGAAATTATAGCACGTATACTGGATTACATAGATCAGTATGATGTTACTCTAACTGAAGTTGATGTAGAAAATCTTCGCAAACTAACTGTAGAGTTTCGAGAAGAACTGGTGGCATTGACAGAAGAGATAGCCTTTTTACAAGAAAGACTTGAAGGAGTAGAGGAATTCAATGTTATCACAGCTGAAGATTTAGGAATGTTTCATCATGAACAGCAAAGATTACAGAAAGAGGTTAGTGAACTGGTAAATGAAATTGTTCTCCTCTATGCACTAGAAGAACAGCTGGAGGAAGTTGACAGGAGGATATTGGAGTATGAAAGCTTAATTAATGTAATGGAAAAAGAAATTTATGAATCCCATACTCAGATTAAAGAATTGCGTGATGAAATAGAAAGAAATCAAGAGACAATAGAAAGCCTCCAGAGACAGAACAGGTTTATGAGGTATTATTTGGCTGGAGGAGTGGTGGGACTTATTGCACTTATAATTATCTTCTAGAAGGAGGTTCATGGATACTTGGAAAAAACATTTGCCCTGCTAAAACCGGATACCACTGGACGTAGTTTGATTGGAGAGATCATAGCCAGGATAGAGCGAAAAGGCTTGGCAATAGCAGAACTCCAGATGCTAACATTAGACGAAACAGATATTGAAGAGTTATATGCTCCCCATGTGAACAAATCATTCTTTCCTGACCTAAAGAAATTTATGCTTTCTGGCCCGGTAGTTGCCATGGTTATTAAAGGAGATAATGCCATAAAGGAAATGCGCAAGTTGAACGGTGCTACAGATCCATTCGAAGCCAATCCAGGGACAATAAGAGGTGATCTGGCTTTGAGTAAGACCCAAAATATTATTCACAGCTCTGATTCCCCAGCAGAAGCGGCAAGAGAAATGGCAATATTTTTTCCTAACAGCGTTTAGAACATATCTCAATGGATAGGGGGCTTCTGGGAATGTTATTCTGTAAAAGAAAACTACTGATAATCTCAATCCTGCTGCTCCTTATATTGTGCGGTCACCATGTGATATGGCCCGGCCTGGCACTTGCATCATCACTGGACGAAAGCTCTCTATATAAAGGAATCGCTGTGGCAGTGCTGGTTTATATTGTGGCTCGCCTTGGGAAAAGCCTCTTTAGTTCTAGTTCTCCTGCAGATACAAATCAAACCCGCATATATCCGGAGAAAGATATTGACTGGCTTGCCCATGTTATACACGGAGAAGCTCGGGGAGAACCCTTTGAAGGACAAATTGCTGTTGGTGCAGTAGTAATGAATAGAGTTAGAGATAAAAACTTCCCCAACACCATAGAAGAAGTAATAATGGCACAGAACCAATTTTCCTGCATACCTGATGGTCAATTTTTTCTTACACCCAATGAAACATCCTACAGAGCAGCTAGAAGGGCTCTTGCTGGCGAAGATCCAACAGGTGGTGCATTATATTTTTACAACCCCAGAACTGCCCGAAACATGTCATTCTTTCAAGGATTGAGAACTCTTTTGACAATTGGAAATCATGTTTTTGCCACCCATTATTAAAATTCTTCTGAACTCTTCTCCTCACCACCGTAGGAAGCAATAATTATTCTAGGTTTAAGGTTTCCTAGATGTACTTCTTTCACTGGGGAAATAACCCCTGATCCTTCACCCAGGTAATAATATTGAGTTTTGTTTTTTTTAGAAGAACTCTTTTTCAAACTAAAAACTCCTTATATCATATGGTTCCAACCCTGATATGTTATATCCATGTTTATGCCTCCAGCTCCTTTGGAGGTTCTTTTTTGGGTAATTCGCCCTTGAAAAATAAAAGCATCCAGGTGATTAAATGTTTCAATAATACCCCCATATACTTTAAAATCTACTTCAGGGCCATGCCCTTGCAGGAGAGCTCCTGCATCAAAGGGTTCCAGAAGCTTTAACTCCTTTTCATATTCACAATATAGTTGCCATATTATAGATTCCAGGCGGGGAGCTGGATAAACAACATTTAACTTTATCTGCTCCCTGGCTTCTTTTCGGGGTATCATATAGTTATGGGCATATAATCTTTCTGTCAGATAATCAATAATTTCTGGAATTCTTTTTTCTCTTTCTTCCTGGGAATCAAAATGCAAAGCTAAAAGCCTCCGGGCTAAAAACCTTATGAGAGAATAATTGCGGTGAACATTTCCTAATGCCAGGGGATGAACCTTTTCTGTTAGACGGGAAAATACCTGGGCTAATAGTTGTGGATCTTTTTGCCCGGCCCTTTCTTGGGCCAATCCCAGATAAGAAACTACATCTTCCACACTTACAGGGACCTTTGCCTGCGGGTTGTTCGGATCGTCCGGGTTAAAGGCATTGGCCACACTGGGATCAATAGGACCCAGTTCACCCATTTTTGCCATGACTATTTCATCAGCCCCAAGGCATATGAGTGTTCCAGCACTGTAAGCACGAAAGGGAATTATTACCGATAGACAGGGTGTGTATTCGCGGATAAGGTTAACCAAACGCCATGGTGTGAGGACATCACCACCCCTGGTATAGAGGAATAAATCAATTTTTTCTGCAGAACCGATATTTTCCAGGTGACGGTAAAATACCCGGATAATATCGGGCGCTACCCTGGTACTCAAGTTTTCTCTATCACCGGTTATATAACATATCAAGGAAGAATTCCTCTCTTCCTCCATGGTTTTGATGAGTTCTACTCTTTTCTCGCGGCTCAACTTAAATCCCTCCTCAAATAATAGTATTTACAAAAGACCATAAATTAAATCTTTGAATAATGTGCTGGGAGCTAACGCATAATAAGGTGAGAGAGGGAGCCCAAAAAAACACCATTTAAAGGAGGACACTCTAAATATGATGCATGTATCAGCATATAACCCTACACAAACTGGATTTTCTCAGCAGTTCGGACAGCAAGGTCGGGGAATCAGTCATGGTTTCCCAATTGCCAGCAGTTTTTCTCCTGAACAGCAGGGGATTCAAACCGGTATGGGATATAGCCCTATGGGCCAGGGCTTTGGCGATCCCTTCCGTACTGCTGTAACCTATAGCTTCAACCCAATGTCCTGGGCAGGTCCAGGCCAGACCACAGGATTTGGGACCACCCAGGGCACATTTTCTCCCTTTACAACCAGTGGTGGTTGGACCAGCACCATCTACTCTTCTTCCGGTATGGTGCAACCAAGAGTTGATATTGCTGAAACAAACAGCGATATTGTGGTAACTGCTGAGCTGCCCAACATTAACTCCAACGATCTTTACCTTACAGTTACCGATGATTCCCTGACTCTTTCCTGCAATTCCCTGGCAGGAGGGGGCCAAACCAGTATTCACAGAACCATCGCTCTTCCAACCAGTGTCCGGTCAGAAAGAGTGGAAGCCTCATATTCTAACGGGATACTTGAAGCCAGGCTTCCCAAATCTGACGCCACTACTCGTAGACGGGTAAGAGTTACCGGGTCACAAAGCCAGTAAAGAAAATCCGGGCTCCCTCTTCACACTAAGTTAGGAGGTAAGGAAAATGTATTTTTATCAGGCAGCCTATCCAGTGCCACCATCAATAAACCCTGGCGGCGAGAAAACAGCAGCTGAAATTACCCCTCTAATGGATATTGTGGATCAAGTTCAGGAGATCAAGTTCATCTTCACAGTTCCCGGTATTAGTCCGGATAATTTAAATGTTGAAGTAGAAGAAAACACACTCCATATAGAGAGTTCAGAGCAGGGGCATGCAAATTACAGTAATTACCTGTACCAGGAAAGCTGGCCAGGTAACTATTTCCGTTCAACCACCCTGCCGACATATGTTGATGTGGAAAATCCCCGAGCTACATTTGATAATGGTTTGCTGGAAATTAGCTTCCCCAAAAAATCCGGTAATCCAGTTACAGAAAAACATGAAGAAACAGGAATCACCTCACAGAAAGATATGCCTGAAAAAATAGAGGATAGCGATAACTACTAGCCCATAGATCTTGCCATCTACAATTGTTCGCCCAATAATTTCATTATATTAAAAGAAAAATAAACTCCTTGGGAAAAACATAGGATAAGAATCTGTTGCGAAGAAGTTGCTCATATAAAAAAATTTAGATATAATAGGCAAAGGGAGGGGCAATAATAATTTAGGGTGTTTAATGATGTTACGGTTACGAACAAACCGCTTGAAGCCCGGCCTGGTTTTGGCCAAGACAATTTATGATGATGATTATCACATTTTGCTAAAGCAAGGAGTAACTATAAAAAGTAATCATATCCGCAAGTTAAAGGAACATCAGATACCCTCTGTCTTTATTATTCCCAACAAAAACTTCATAGAATTAGCCCCGCGGGAAATTATACTGGATCGAACCCGAATTTTTGCCTTAAAAAAGCTAGAGGAAATTCTTCACTTAATAAAACAAAACAATGTTGTGGACATTCCTGATGTAGACGAACTATATAATACAGTTAATGCCATTATAAAAACCATAGCCAAGAAAAGAAAGCTTAATATTCATTTCACAGATATCCGTACTCAAAACAAATATATATTTGCCCACATGGTTAATGTCTGCATTATTGCTCTTATAATAGGGAAGGCTTATGGATTGCCTACAAAGGAATTACAGCTTTTGGGAATAGGAGCTATACTCCATGACCTGGGAAAACTATATATACCGAAACACATCCTCAACAAACCTGGCAAACTCACCAACCAGGAATTCGATCAAGTAAAAAGACACCCTACTTATGGCTTTAATATATTGGACAATATTGATGTTATGGACAATAGCAGCAAGCTAGTAGCTCTGCAACATCACGAACAATGTAATGGTATGGGTTATCCTCAGGGCCTTAAAGAAGATGAAATCCATGAATATGCCCAAATCACCTCCATAGCAGATTGCTTTGATGCTCTTACAACAGACCGAAGCTATCGGCCATTTATGCATATCAAAGAAGCTGTTAAAATAATGGTAGAAGAGCGAGGAACAAAATTTTCTGCTATATTTCTCGACCTTCTATTGAGCAGAATCCCCTTCCTACCAACAGGGACTCCAGTTGAATTTGCTGACGGCAAAAAGGGAGTGGTATTATATTATAGAGGGGAAAAACCTGTCATATCGCTGGTGGATAAAAAAGAATTACCAGAAACATCTTTTGTAAATATGGGAAGAAGCAGTGAACATAATGCTT
>PUNT01000068.1 GCA_003551905.1 Halanaerobiales bacterium | reverse complement strand
TATACAGAAGGCGAAATTAGGAAAAAGATAAAGGGACAGGGCGGTCTGGTCGCCTATATGGGTACTTCCAGTCTTTTAGAAGTGGAAGAGGCCATGGATCAGGGGGATGAAAAAGCCAAAGAGGTTTTCCTGGCTCTGGCCTATCAGGTGGCCAAAGAAATAGGAGGTCTGGCAGCAGTATCGTCTAAAAAGATAGATGCAGTAATCCTGACCGGGGGTATGGCTAACTCGCAAAAAATGGTAGAAGAAATAAAAAAGAGGGTCAGCTTCATAGGTCCTGTTATAATAAAACCTGGCGAAAAAGAGATGGAAGCTCTATACAGGGGAGCCTTGAGAGTTCTGGAAGGTAAAGAAGCAGCAGGAGAATACCAGTGAAACTAGGGAATTATGCAGGAGTTTTAGAACAGAATATTGTTTTTCATAATTAGGAACTCCTTTTTGAGTTTCTTAAGATTAAAGGAGGGATGCAATTGCCCAAAGTTATCTTTGACAGCGAAAGGTGCAAGGGATGCGGTCTCTGTCCTACTGTTTGTCCAAAAGAAATTATAAAGATGAGCGACCGGATTAATTCAAAAGGTTATCATCCGGCCTATGTAGATGACAGTGATATGGAAAAATGTATCGGATGTGCCTTCTGTTATGAGATATGTCCGGATGCGGTTATTGAAGTTTATAAGGAGGAAAAAACGAAGTAGAAAGGAGGAGGGAATTTGACTGAAAAAATTCTTATGAAGGGGAATGAGGCAATAGCTGAAGCGGGTATTAGAGTAGGATGCCGCTATTTTTTTGGTTACCCTATAACTCCTCAAAATGAACTCCCTGCTTATATGTCCAGAAGGTTGCCTGAAGTTCAAGGAACATTTTTACAGGCAGAGAGCGAAGTTGCGGCCATAAATATGGTATATGGCGCAGCAGGGGCGGGAGGACGGGTAATGACCTCTTCTTCCAGTCCGGGCATAAGTTTGAAGCAGGAAGGAATTTCCTACCTGGCAGGTTCCGAGTTGCCTTGTGTAATTGTAAACATTACCAGGGGAGGGCCGGGACTGGGTGGAATACAGCCTGCCCAATCCGATTATTTCCAGGCTACAAGAGGAGGAGGACATGGTGATTACTACACACCAGTGCTGGCACCTCAGTCAGTACAGGAAGCAGTAGATCTTACCATGGATGCTTTTGATATAGCTGATAAGTACAGGAATCCAGTGCTTGTCCTTGGAGATGGCATGATAGGTCAGATGATGGAGCCGGTTGAATTCAAAAAAGAAATCACGCCAGATCAGCTGCCGGAAAAGAAATGGGCTACCAACGGTGCTGCAGGGCGGAAGCCCAACATAATTAATTCCCTGCGCTTACAACCAGAAAAACTAGAGGAATTGAATCTTAAACTGCAGGAAAAATATATGGCCATGAAAAAGGCCGAAGTCAGGTATGAAACTGATAATATTGAGGATGCAGAGTATATCTTAGTAGCTTTCGGAACGACAGCGAGAATAGTTAAGAGTGCAGCTGATATGGCCCGGGAAGTGGGAATGAAAGTTGGTATAATCCGACCAATAACCCTTTTCCCGTTTCCTGAAGATGTTATTGCCAAAGCCAGCGAAAAAGCCCGATTTATTTTGACAGTGGAAATGAGTCTGGGGCAGATGGTGGAAGATGTAAGGTTGAGTGCTAAAGGGAGATGTCCGGTATATTTCCAGGGCCGAACCGGAGGGGTAGTACCCAAACCTGGTGAAATACTTGATAATCTCAAGAGGCTGGCAGGAGGTGGGAAATAATGAAGCTGGTAGCAAAAAGACCAAAAGCTTTAGCAGAAAAGCCCATGCACTACTGTCCTGGCTGTACTCACGGTATTACTCACAGATTGATTGCTGAAGTTATAGATGAAATGGATATACAGGAAAAAACCATCGGGATAGCACCTGTAGGTTGTGCGGTATTTGCTTACGATTATTTTAATATTGATATGCAACAGGCAGCACATGGGCGAGCTCCTGCTGTGGCCACAGGAATAAAAAGAGTTTTACCGGAAAATTTTGTTTTCACCTATCAGGGGGATGGAGACCTGGCCTCCATAGGAACTGCTGAAATCGTTCATGCAGCAATGCGGGGAGAAAAATTTACTGTGGTCTTCATCAACAATGCTATTTACGGGATGACTGGCGGACAGATGGCGCCAACAACAATGGTTGGTCAGAAAACAGCCACATCTCCTTACGGCAGGGAAGCTGCTCATGCTGGTTACCCAATGCGAGTAGTTGAAATGCTGGCAACATTACCAGGTGCAGCCTATCTGGCTCGTGTTGGTCTTTTCAATAACCGGGAGATTAAAAAGGCAAAAAAAGCACTGCGCAGGAGTTTTGAAATACAGGAAAAAGGATTAGGATTTTCCCTGGTGGAGTTCCTCTCCACCTGTCCCACCAACTGGGGTATGGCTCCACTGGATGCTTTAAAATGGGTAGAAGAAGAAATGGTACCCTACTACCCGCTGGGAGTAATAAGGGATATTGAAGAGGAAGGAGGGCCTAAAAAATGAAACAAGAAGTAATAATTGCCGGCTTTGGTGGACAGGGAGTTATGTTGTTAGGACAGCTTCTTGCTAATGCCGGAATGTATGAAGGGGAAAATGTATCCTGGATGCCCTCCTATGGCCCGGAGATGAGGGGGGGAACAGCTAACTGTCATGTTATTGTTTCTTCAGAACCAGTAGCATCACCATACATTGTTGAGCCGGATACAGCCATCGTTATGAGCCTCCCTTCCATGGAAAAATTCGCTCCCCAGGTAAAAAAAGGTGGGCTTCTCTTGATAAATTCCACTTTGATTGAAAAGGATCCCGGCCGGAGTGATCTTGATATCCTCAAAGTGCCGGCCAACAAAATAGCTAATGAACTTGGCAATACAAGGATTGCTAACATGGTAGCCCTGGGGGCATTTGTGGGCAGAACGGGTACAGTTAAGATGGAAACAATCATTGAAGCCATGGAAAAGACTTTACCAAAACGCCATCAGGATTTTATCCCCCTGAACACTGAAGCTCTAAAAAGAGGTGCAGAACTGGCCTAGATGGAGGGATGAGGTTGCTAGATGAAGAACGTCTAAAACGATTATTCACAGAAATGGTCCAGATAGACAGTCCATCCAGGGATGAACGTGCTTTAGCTGATTATTTGCTAGAAAAATTAAGGGGAATGGGAATAGAGTGCTTTGAGGACAATGCTGCTGATAAAACCGGTGGCAATACCGGCAATATAATAGCAGAAATACCCGGAAGAGGTTCTAAAAAACCAAGGATAATGTTATCAGCACACCTGGATAGGGTTGAACCCGGTAGGGGAATTGAACCGGTTTTCAAAGATGGTACCTTCTATTCTGCCGGTGATACAATACTGGCTGCCGATGATATTTCAGGAATAGCTGCTATTTTAGAAACAATAAAGATACTACAATCCAGAGATCTTCACTGTCCCATCCTTCTTGTGTTCACAGTCTGTGAGGAAATTGGTCTACTTGGAGCAAAAGCTTTCTGCCCTGATAATTTAAAGGCTGATTTTGGTTACACATTGGACTGCAATGGCCCGGTTGGTGACATAGTGGTAGAAGCCTCTACCCATAATAAACTGAATGTCAAGATAACCGGCAAATCGAGCCATGCAGGTGTTAACCCGGAAGAAGGGATAGATGCCATAAAAGTTGCCAGCAGAGCAATATCTGAAATTAAACTGGGAAGAATTGACCAGGATACAACTGCTAATATAGGGGTCATAAAAGGTGGACAGGCAATGAATATCGTTCCTGGTGAAGTGGAGATGGAAGGAGAGGTGCGTAGCAAGACAGAAAAAAGGCTCACAGAATACACTGCTGAAATGGAAGAAAAGTTTGAGAAAATTGCCAGCGCATACAAGGCAGAACTGGAATTTAAGGCTGAAACTCTTTATCCTCCTTTTAAGTTTTCCCAGGATGATCCTGTTGTTCATAGATGTGTGGAAGCAGTGGAAAGATTGAACCTTCCCTATAAACTAATATCCAGCGGTGGTGGAAGTGATGCCAATATTTTTAACGGCAGTGGCATCCCTACCTTAAACCTGGCTACTGGCATGGAAAAAGCTCATTCTAAAGAGGAATATCAACCTTTTGCAGAACTAAAAAAACTGGTAAATCTTCTGCTGGAAATAGTTCAGACCTGATTTGTTAAACCTTCGGTCTTCTGCATATAATAAGCCGGAGGTGACAGGGTCGATGTTCAGCCTTCATTGGGGAAGAGTTAAAAAAGTAATCAATGTGAGAAGTCATAAATGGATTCTCCTGGTTGATGTTGATGGCAAAGATGAAAGAGCAGTTTTATATCCTCGTTTAACAGGAGAAGTTAAAAAAGGGGATTATGTCCTGTTGAACACAACTGCAGTTGAGTTAAAACTGGGAACAGGTGGTTATCATTTCGTTCTGGTAGTGGATGGTGGGGAAGAAAAAACTCAATCGCTTCCCGGGCATATTATGAAACTCCGCTATACGCCATATCAAATAAAGGTTCTGGCCAGGGAAGAGAAAAGAAATTTTGCTGATCATTCCCATCCAATAGTTATTGCCATCCTTCTACACAGCATGCTGCCGGCGGTGGCTTGCATATTAAAGTATCATGAAGAAAACAGAGTTGCTTTTGTTATGACAGATGGTGGAGCATTACCACTATGGTTTAGTGATACTGTTTATAAGCTGGAGAAAAGGGGAATGATCCAGACTACAATAACTACAGGCCATTCTTTTGGAGGAAGGGAGGAAGCAGTTAACATTTATTCAGGACTGCTGACTGCTGCGGAAACCTGCAATGTTATAATAGCTGGCCCCGGGCCCGGCCATGTGGGAACGAATAACAAGTGGGGCTTTACCGGGCTGCAACAGGGAGAGATATTAAATGCTGCAGGAACTCTGGGTTATCAGGGCATTGGAATTCCCCGGATTAGCTTTGCCGATAAGAGAAAAAGACATTACGGTATAAGCCATCACAGTATTACTTCTCTGGGAAAAGTATGCCGGGACCGGGTTAAAATTTTTCTACCCCAACTTGCTGAGAATAAAAACATGATTATAAGAGAACAGGCCAAAGCATTAAAGGATAAAGAGATTATTTTCCTGGAGACAGAAGGGATGATGCCGGTTCTGGAACAAAACAGAGATATCATGTCCACCATGGGCAGGGAATTAAGTGATGACCCGGAATATTTTTTAACCTGTGCTGCCGGAGGGCTGGGAGCAGCAAAGCTGGCTAAGGGTGGTGAGAAAAATAACTAAAAAACCACAAGTTGAAAGCAAGGATTTAATTTATGACGGAAATCTATTAAATATGGTTATACTGAATGTGCTCTTTGACGATGGAAAGGTGAGAAAGCGAGAATGCGTGGAGCATCCTGGAGCAGCAGTCATCATTCCCTGTCTCCAGGGTGGCAAATTAGCACTGGTAGAACAGTACCGGCCGGCAGTGGGAAAGTATCTCTTGGAGTT
>PUNT01000174.1 GCA_003551905.1 Halanaerobiales bacterium | reverse complement strand
ATATTCCTGAATAAGGTTTTGCCCAAGACCGGTAAAATCAGTAAGTGAGTCAAAACTGCTGATTTCCAGAGCCCCATCTGTCATGTTATTTAAAGTCCCCACAATACTTTTCAGCTCATCCCGGTAATTTTTACGCAAGGGGCTGACAGTCGGAGCTGGAACCGTAGAATTACTCATGGTTACTACTCCGGAAAAAGAACCAATATGCACATTCTGGGTATTGCGCATGGCTCCCTTCGGTTCCAGAAAGGTAAAAAGAACACTGCGAACAAGCCCCTCAAAACGGGCACGGCGGCCTTCATCGTCAATAACATATTCCCGGGTAATATCGTTAAAACCAATACGTCCGATATCGACGTTGAGGACGACTGCATAGGAACCAGAATTCACCGGCCGGTGGTAAATATTCTGTCCTACATTAGCTCCTTCTTCATCATTACCAGCTGCGCCAGCATCCCGCATCAGCTTAACATGGAAGTGCGAATCAGAAGCAACCCTCTCCGGTATACCCACAACCCAGCCAAATTCAACAGTCGATTTACGTGGAGTATTCTTGTTCTGGGCTGTTACAAGTATACCCTCAAGATCGTCAACGGTACAGTTTTCTACCAGGTAATTAGTAATTTGAGCATCATTAAAATCTTTTTTCAACCATTCCTTGAACTCCTTTGCATTGGCAATACGGTTGGGATCGAATCTTTTACAGGCACTGCATAGGGGTAAGCCTTTTTCCCGTGCCGTATCCACAAGGTGTTCAGCTTGAATATGTTTGAACATGTCACCGGATATGGCATTAACATGAACCAGTTTTCCGTCTTCACCCAGTATACGTACCTGCCGGGTCATGATTTGATTGCCTTCTCCACCTTCGTTATTCAATGAATGCAAGTTCAAATCCAATACACCGCAGATAGAAAAAGAACCAAGGTTTTTCATTATCTCAACCTCCTTTAATTGGTCGCCGTTTCTTCTTCGGCGCTAGCATCCCGCCTGGAGCGGGCAAATCCATAAGCCATCAACATCTTGCCTATCAGTTCAGCATCCTCAAATTCATCCATCAAAGCAATGACCTGTTCCAGATCTTCAGTAGAAATATTGCTTCGATACCAGGGCAATTTCTGCCCTCTGTCTCTAGCCACTTCAACTTTTCGGGCATTTTCAGCATTGTAGGTTGCAATAAAATCACTTAAAAACTTGATTAGGCTATTCCTGTCCAGAGTTTTGCGTTTCATTTCCTGAACAAGTCCGTACTTCACATCATAGGGCCTGTTTGTTTTTGGTGCTGCCTGAAGGGACACGGTACTTTGCCGTATTGCTTTGGCCAGGTTTACAAAACCGGGTGTTTCCAGAATTTTTTTGTAACCGTTTTCCACCATAATTAAGACCTCCTTTAAATTTTCCTCACCTAATCTTTGCGGGTAAAACCTTCGATGAGACCTGTCTTTAGGCATTTCCCGCATTGTCGCCACAGCATACTCACCAAGGAAATCAAGCAGTGAGATTATTCGTGAGGAGGAGATAAAATCTCTGTAGGATCCGAGGGCATAAAATTCTTTACCTTCTTCGGGAATACCCCTTATAAGTGCAATATGCTCGTCCAGGATGTCCTGCCATTTTCTGCATTCCTGAGTATTTTTTACCCTTAACCACTCAGGAAGGGCCAGGGTGGTGATATTGCTTACTGCATCAGCCTGGCCAAGGTTCTTGTAATACACTGACGTAAACCCGGTCACATAATCGCAGGGGCGTCTAATAAAATCGATGACAACATCGTTTTTATCTGCTTCTGTTTCAGTTTCCCAGTAATTGAGGAGCTTTTTTGTATAATTTAAAACAGTCAAGATATCAAATTTTATTGATGTTCCACCATAAAGCGTTTGTCGGAACTCATTGAAAATAACATTATGGGTATTAATGGCCAGATGCCTGGGCAAAAGTACGAATATTTTTTTGTCCCAGCTTCTAGGTCCGGTTTGGATCTGCTGGGCAACACCACCCACGAAATAACCAATAAACTTAAGCCATTCCAAAAAAACATAACTGCCTATATTGCCTGGGCTTGTCCCTGAAGCCTTGGGCTGATTTATTCCCTTTCCCTGGGCAGGGTTTAAAAGCTGCAAGGCTGTTTGGTTTAGATTGATCTCCCTACCATTTTTTTTCAGCCTACCCTTTATTTCTTTTGCCAGTTCGCTGAAATCGGTACGAGGTTGGCTGAACCATTCAAGAATTGTTTTTACCAACCAGGAAAAGTCGTCCCTGAAAAGTTCCTGAAAATCAAGAACTTTTCTGTACCCTGAATCAGCTTTAAGCGAACTTAATACGGAAAATAAAGGAAGTCTGATATCAGGCCGCTGTGTTTCAATTTGACTTCTTATATCCTGGGGAATTTTTTTACCATCCTTACGAAATTTTTTTGCCATGTCCTGCCAGGCTTTGTTATATTCATCACGCCGTTTTCTTTCTTTTTCTAAATCAAAGATAAAATTGTATTTTTCACCAAGGTTTTCCGCTTCCTGTGGCGAACTAGCAAGTTGATAGAGTAATTCAGTGTACCCAATATCCTCAAAGATTTTTTCTTCCAAAGGTGGATCTACATCAATTTTGTAATGTGGATGCTCTTCCATGATTGTTGTCATTGTCTCATGTGGTACTACCATTCGGATCAATTCAGCGAGCCCAAATGCGAGCAGCGGATCTGTTGCTGTATCGGTCATTTTTAAAACATAAAAATTCCTCAAATACAACACACCTCCTTTAACATTACCCATAATTAGGTAATTATCTTGTTAATATTTTACAACAACTCTTTAGCTTATGTCAACCCCTTCCATAAATTTTCTCCTTGCATGTAATCCATAATTTTAGTAAAATTAATACAACCCTGAGAAAAAGGGACTGAAACAATTAAGGGTTATGTTAGGAATGGCTTCACCCGCTAAAAGGGAACAGAGCCATTCCTTTATTTGTATTTCAAATTTCCCTGCTTCTATTATAACCCACCCTGCCGTCATACAGCGTCGCAGGGTGAAATTATTATTTCAGGCAGTAAGAAAAATAAGGGCATTCTTCCGGACATTTGTCCTCTTCAATACCCGGATCGATTTCATCAAAAACAAGACGCATCTTCCTGTCCCTTTCTTCTATGAACCACTGCCTTAATTCATCGCTGATCATGTGAATTTGTTTGTCCAGAAAAAGTCTGTTATCCCGGAACCAGGCATAGACTATACAGCCCAGGTTAACCGGGTACTCATAGATTGATTCCATAACTAGGGCATACCCAGCAGTGTAAAGAGGATGGAATTTCTGGCGGATCCCGAACTTCGTATCCAGAACCATGGGTTCGGCAAAATTGAAGGCATCTGTAGAGAGGTGCCGGCTTAACCCCAGGAAAGACCCGTTCAAACGTTGTTCTAGAACAAAAGGAACTGATATTGAAACAAGGGAATCCTCACCTATATAAGGTTGCCGGGCCAGCGTTTCCTGTATCTTATCAATTACCTGTATGCGAGTATAATCCCAGACCAGAACAACTTTATTCTTGAGATCCTGTTCCTTGTCTTCATCTTCCAGATCGAACTTATTGTATATCTCTTGGTCCGGTTTCTCTAAAGCCAGAAAAATGTCCTGATACTTCTCTACTCCGCTTACATAAATCAATTTTTTTGTTTTCTGAAAAATGGTGGCCAGGGTTTTATGAAGAACTGCCCCCAGTTTCATTTTATAGCTGGGTTCTGACTTGGCCTTAAGCACATTACGCAGGTATACATCCCTTCCTGTAGGGCAATACTGCCCGGCAATCTCAAACAATCCAAGGGGAGCATCATAAATAGGTTGCAATGGTGGTTTATTCCAGTTCCACCCCCTCAATTCATCATCTACGCCAATTTCCCTCGCTCTATGCACAAGGCCTTTTAAGAGATATTTTGATTCTTCTGCAGTAAGGTAATACAATATTTCACCCCCTATCCCCACAAAAATACCGGTACTCACAATCAATACACCTTCCCCTACTACGTAATATTTTCCCCATACTTTCCCTGCTAACCATATTCCTGATTGCTCCGAGAACCCTTTTTACATAAAGCTTTCTTTCCTCTGTGAAAACGATAGGAACAACCTCCTCCACTCCCCTTAAATAGATGTACCCCCGCCGCAGTGGCTGAAAATACTTTTCTTCCATTAACAAAGCATAGGCAGTTAGTTGATATATGTGATTGCGCCCGGGTTTACGGTTGGTGTTTTTGTATTCAACCGGATGGATATCCTGTGAGGTAATTATGGCCATGTCCAAAATACCACTCAATTCCAGACGGGGAGAATAAAGAGGAATGCGGAATTCCCGTCTGCCTTCTGGCAAATTATATCTTTTTAATGTTCTTCTTTTCTCCTTCTTTTCCAGCAGTTCATGTTCCTCCTTGCCATACTCCATCTTGCGAGTTACTTTTGGATTGACAGGAACCACATAGGTAAAATATATAATCCGGGGGCAGTAAAGATATTGCTTTACATCAGTTATTCTCAGTGGAGGGATCGGATACGTTGCTTTCATTGATGATCTCCTTCCGCAATCTCAAATCCTTATCACACATGACATATAGACGAATATCTCCTTCTTCTAGCCCCAAGGTCCGCCGAAGTCGTTGATTTAGCTCTTCTCGCTTGTTGGTATTGAGTTCTCCCATAAAGGCACTGTACTGAATACGCTCCAGTCCATAATCTTTGCAGGCCTCGGAAATCCGGTAGCGTACCCGGTCATCAGGAATATCATACACAACCAGGGTAACCAACTTACCACCCCCCAATAAAAGGCCGGTAGCGACCGCCTTCCCGGACAAATACTGCCAAACTATGTGCTTGTTTTTGTATTATATTCTTGATCTTTGTTTTGCCCTGTCCATACCTTTCCCTAGCTTCAAACCGTTCAAGGATTCTCCTTGTAAAGTCCTTTCGACTGTTATCTTCAATCAAACCATCTTTCATTTTTACCTGTCCACCTTTAGTAAAAAAGGAAATTACTACTCGGTCTACCACCTGCTGGCGAAATTCTTCTATCAAATCAAGAACTAGGGAAGGTCGCCCGGGTCGATCAACATGCATAAAACCAGCAAATGGTTCCAACCCGGCAAGAATAATCGCTCCCCAAACCCGTGAATACAAAATACCATACCCATAATTAAGAAGAGAATTTACTGGATCGGTAGCCCCTCTATGTTTACGACCGGGAAAAACAACATTTCCCTCCAGTATAAGCTTAACTCCTTCCCAGTAAACTCTTCCGCTACGACCCTCAATTCCCATCATTTCTCCCCGCACATCATCAATTTTTGCCCCTTGCACCTTTTCTAGTAAAACAGTGTTCTTTTCAATTTCAGCAAAATACTCTTCCAGCTTTCGAAAAACCTCCCGATTTTGCTCCTTGCGATGGCGCGAAAAATAACGAATTATATTAAGTTTGTTCTTTAAATTTGCGATAATAAATGCTTTAGCCAGGGTTACCCCTCTATCATCTTGATAAGCCTGTAGTTGTTCTCGCCGGGT
>PUNT01000247.1 GCA_003551905.1 Halanaerobiales bacterium | reverse complement strand
GCCAAGTACCTCACCGGCGCCTTTGTCCCGGTTGTTGGCAGCATGTTTGCTGATGCAGTGGAACTCATAGCTGGTTGTTCTCTGGTAATCAAAAATGCAATTGGGCTGGTGGGGCTGGGAGGAATTATCATAGTTAGCGCTTACCCGGTTATCAAGATCCTATCCCTGGTTTTTATATACAAGCTGGTCTCAGCCCTTATTCAACCCCTGGGAGATGAGGTCCTGGCAGATACACTGAACAGTGTAGGTAACATTGTTATCATGTTATTTTTGGCCCTGACTTCAGTATCAATCATGTTTTTTATCTGTCTGACGGTGATAGTAGGGATGGCCAACATGGCAGTGATGTTGAGGTGAGATTAATGGAGTTTCTGGGCAACTGGATCAGAAATATTGTTCTGGTTATTATGCTCAATACTTTTCTGGAAATAATGATGCCCAGCAGCAAGCTCAGAAGTTATGTCCGGGTTATCATGGGTTTTTTTCTCATCATTGTTCTGCTTCAGCCCCTGGGGGAATTGCTTGAGCTGCCCGGTCATGGCCTGACTCTGGGAACTCAGGAACTATTGACCCGGGAAATACTGGCAGAAGGTGAGAAGATGGAAGATAAGAACAGGGAACTGGTCCTGAGAAATTATGGAATTGCCCTGGCCCAGCAGGTGGAAAGCATTGTGTGCATGCATCCGGAAATAGAGAGGGCCTATGCCCAGGTTTTCCTTACTGCTGAAGGTGAGTTGGAGAGAATCTGGGTCCGGGTACACACAGAAGAAATCAGCAAAGGGCAGATACAGATTGATCCCATTCTCTTAAGCAGGCGTCAGGATGAAGATGAGGAGTGGAAGGAAGCCATGGTCAGGGAAATTCAGGTCATGTTGAAGAATTTTTTTGGCCTGGACCTTCATTACATACAGGTTGAGGTGGTGGAATAGGAGGGATTAAATGGCAGAAAAATCTTTATGGGAAAGGATAAAAGAATTATTTCCACTGCCTGATGTGTCATCTTCCCAGGCCAGGGTTTTACGTCTGGCACTGATCCTGGGCCTGACAGGAATTATGTTCTTGCTCCTGGGGGGGCTGGGTGATTCACCAGCCCCAGGACCGGTTGACTCCGGTTTCTCCCTTCAGGAGAAACAGCTGGAGGACCTGGTCCGGGAGCGAGAAAAAGATCTGGCCAGGGAACTGGCCCGGATACTCTCCAAGGTAAAGGGGGTGGGGCGGGTTGAGGTGGAATTGACCCTGGAGACAGGACCCATAAGAATATATGAGGTGGACCGGCGAGAGGAAGTGCAGAACCTTCATGAGCAGGATGCAGGTGGTGGTGTGAGGGAGCAGGAAACTCTTTCCTGGGAGGAACAGGTTGTTGTTTTAAGGGATGCCGGGGGCAATGAAAAAGCTCTGGTGATCAAGGAAATCCAGCCCCAGGTTAGGGGAGTACTGGTGGTAGCAGAAGGGGCAGAAAATGCCTGGGTCAGGGATGCCCTGACCAGGGCAGCATCTAGGGTGCTGGGAGTGCCTGTGCACCGGGTAATAGTGCTGCCAAAATAAATTACTGAAAGGTGGGTGAAAAGTGAAAAAGCTTATTCAGCGACGTATGATCTGGCTGGCCTTGCTCATGCTCTGGGTAGGGATGATAATTTCCATAGCCAGTTACCGGGGTCATGATGAGCAGCCGGTATATGAGGCCACTTCCCAGGACATAACCATAGAGGTGGGAGATCCGGTTGAGGATTACCCTTCCCTGGTTGTAGCCGGCTCCCCAGGAGAGAATTTCTTTGTGAGCTTCCGCCTGGAGAGGGAGCAAGCCCGGAGCGAAACCCTGGACATATTGAAAGAACTACTGGAAAATCCCCAGAGTGATGATGATATCAAAAAGCGAGCCCAGGAAAAAATCCTGGCCATGAGCGACCGTATTGAGAAAGAAAAAGAGATTGAGAGTCTCATACGGGCCCGTGGATATCCGGAAGCCCTGGCTTTTCTCCACGATGATGCCATCGATATTATTATCAAGACTGAAGGGCTGGAAAGGGAGGATGTTGCCAGGATTGGCGATATAGTCGCCAAATCCACCGGCCTGAGTTTTTCCAATGTAACCATCATAGAGAAAAAAATAGGTGATCAGGGTTGAAAGAAGAACCTATTAGGCGGATTACCGCCTAATAGGTTTTTTCTTTTCGGTTTTGGGAAACTGTTCTAAATCTTTTTAATTTGAAAAATTATGGTATAATATAACCTGAACAAATTGTAAGGGAGCGTTGCTGTGTCTGCAAAAATAGTGAAAAGGCTGAACAATGACAAATGACTATTCTACTTGTTAAGCATTTTGGAGCTGTTGGTATCAGTTTTCCTGGCCACTATACAGGGATAGTTTAAAATGATAAAACTTAACAGAAGATAAAGAAGGGATTTCTAAGATTAGCAAAAAGCTGGATTATAAAAAGGAATATAAGGACCTATATCTGCCTAAGAAAAAGCCTGTGTTCATTGATGTTCCAGAGATGAACTTCATCATGGTGCATGGAAGGGGTGTCCCATCAGGTCAGGCATACCAGGATTCTATCGCTATTCTATATGCACTGACTTTTACCATAAAAATGAGCAAGATGGGTGCTAATAAACCTCAGGGATATTTTGAATATGTAGTACCACCACTGGAAGGGTTGTGGTGGTGTGAGGAGGGCCAGTTTGAATTAGATAAGCCAGAAAAATGGTGCTGGATCTCAATGCTCAGGCAACCTGAATTTGTGACTCCCAAGATATTCCAGTGGGCAGTTGAAGAGTGTAAGGAGAAAAAGCCTGAACTAATAGTGGACCTGGCCAGCGTTTAATCTTTTAAGGAAGGTTTATGTGTCCAGATAATGCATGTAGGTCTAGATGCAGATGAAGCTTACTCTCTGGAAAAAATCCGAGACTATATAAAAGAGAATGGTTTGAGGGAAATGACAGGCCTGGAGCGTAAACACCATGAAATATACCTGTCAACTCCCCGGTGTACAGCACCGGAGAATTTAAAAAAGTATTGAGACTTCCTGTAGAACAGGAATAGAAAGGGAGTTAGAGATGGGATCAGTTAAGAGAATGCTATTACTTAAGATTATAATTTCTATATTTCTCACACTTTCTTTGATTGGTTTTTACTGTGGGGTAGATACCAAAAGGGCCATGGCTGAAGATGCATTTTACTTTGATCAGCAGGAATTAGAGGAGTTCCTGGATGGGTTATTCTCGGAAAAAATGGAAGAATACCATATTCCCGGCGCGGTCTTTTCCATGGTTAAAGATGGAGAGATATTTTTGACCAGAGGATATGGATATGGGGATCTTGAAAATAATATTCCCGCTGATCCCCGTGGCACTCTCTTCAGGGTGGGTTCGGTCACGAAACTGGTTACTGCTACTGCTGTAATGCAGTTATATGAAAAGGAATTACTGGATTTGCATGAGGATGTAAACCGGTATCTATCTTCATTTCAACTGGAAGACAATTTTCCCCAGCCGGTTACAATGGCCAATCTCCTAACTCATACCGGCGGATTTGCAAATTCGCTGAAGATATCTGTCCGGACTGAGGAGGAAGTCATTCCCCTGGGGCAATTTTTAGAAGAAAATATGCCACCCCGGATCAGGCCGGCAGGTGAAGTTTTCAGTTATTCCAATCACGGTCTGGCCCTTGCAGGATACCTGGTTGAAGAAATTACCGGGGAATGCTATTTTGCCTACACCGAGAGGAATATTTTCAACCCATTAAAGATGGAAAACACCTTTTTCCCGGAAGCCAATGGTGATTTAGCAAGCCTGGCCCGGGGCTATAGTTTCCGAAATGGAAGCTATGAGCCAATTCCTTTCGATTATATTCTTCTCTCTCCCGCTGGTTCCATGGTGAGCACTGCCCATGACATGGCCCGGTTCATGCTTGCTCACCTGCAGCATGGGTATCTAGATGGTCAGCAAATTCTCACAGAGCAGAGCACCAAAGAAATGCACAGCACCCAGTTTTCCCACCACCCTGGATTGCCGGGGTTTGGGTACGGGATTTTTGAGATGCCTCAAGGGGATTATAATTTCATCGGACATGCAGGAGGATACCCTGGCTTTGTAAGTGTGATGCTGCTTCTACCGGAACAGAATACCGGTTTCTTCTGTTCATATAATGTGGGAGATGAGCAACTCATGAACACTCTCCTTGCAGAATTCATGGAAAGATATTATCCCCAGGAGGATCATTCCCTACCCGGGGAAGTTGTGGCTTGTGATTTAGGAGCGCTGGCTGGGAATTACCGCTGGATCCGTTATGATAGCAACACAATAGAAAAGCTCCTGGCTATCGCCAGTGAATTAAAGGTTTCCATAGAGGATGATACTACTATACTTACCCAGCCAACCCTGGCCCTGGGGGCAAAACCCTCCCGGTGGATTCAGGTGGAACCCCTTTTGTTTAAACTAGAGGATAGGCAAGAATACATAGCCTTCAGAATGGATGAAGATGGTACAGTTCCATACCTTTTTACTGGATTGATGGATAGCCTGGAAAGATTGAGCTGGTACGAAGGTTCAATATTACACCTGGGTTTGATTGCTTTCTGCCTGGTAGTATTCCTGTCCGCTTTGATAGTCTGGCCACTGGGATTTTTTATCCGCCGTTTGAGAGGTGCTTTAGAACAAAATACTGTTTCCGGGGCACGTCCATTGGCAATGTTGCTGGCCCTGTTCAATACCATTTTTCTGGTGGGGCTGTTCTTACTCATAACAGTTAATCTCAATGACCTCTTATATGGTGTGCCATTATACTTTTGCGTGTTACTGGTACTGCCAGTGGTAACTGCAGTATTAAGTCTTGTTCTGGTATACTTCACTGTGAAGGTATGGCGCTCCTACTCCTGGACACTTTTAGGGCGTATATACTATACCCTGGTTACCCTTGCTGGCCTGGCCTTTATTCCCATCCTATATTACTGGAATCTCCTGGGTTTTAACTACTGAAGCATTAAACAGCAACAAATAATACTCCACAAAGGGATTGCTAAGAGGACAGCAATCTCTTTTTTTCACACCAGCGCCTTTTATAATTGCTTTGTCCCGGCCTGCAGTAGAGAGCAAGTATGTTGCCAGCATACTAGATGTGCTAATCATCGTGAAGTTGGCCAACTGGCCTACAATTTTTCCACTTATGCTGTTTTTAATTTTTTCTCAGAAATAGATTTGCACCAATATGTCCATATTTAACAACGGTAAGCCCTTTTTTGTTAGAGGGAAATGGCTACTGATGTAGAAATAGAATAAACAATATCTCTATGGATAAAATAGGAAAGCAACAGGTGCATCCCGGGAGGTGAAGTTTTGAAACAAAATGCCAATGAACACGGTGACGTTTATATTGCAGATGAAGTAGTGGGTATCATTGCAGGCCTGGCAGCAACGGAAGTACAGGGAGTAAAGGGTATGGCCTGTGGAATTGCCGGTGGGCTGGCAGAATTTCTGGGTAAGAAAAACCTCTCCAAAGGGGTCAAGGTGGATGTAGGTGAAAGGGAAACTGCCATTGACCTGTACCTGGTAATAGAATATGGTATTAT
>PUNT01000236.1 GCA_003551905.1 Halanaerobiales bacterium | reverse complement strand
TAAAATAAGGTTCTTTCCCAAATCCAGAAGAACATGAAACAGAGGGATCAAAACCCATAGCAGCAAAAGCTGCCCGGAAAAAAAGGGATGAGTCAAGACAATCAAGAGCAAAAGATGAATTAAACCATGTTTGAGGTATCCACCCCTTCTGTTTCCACCCTTTTGCTCTAAAACCTGCCCGGACTGAAAGGGAAAATCGCCAAGAACATGAGCCAGTATGAGTAGTAATAAAGAGGTCATCTCAAACCTTCTCCTTTATAACTTTATTCACATATTCTTCTGCCAGGAAAATCTCTTTCCACCTGGCAGCCTGGCAGCGTCTGTGTACACTCTGAGGAGAAATATTCAATTCTTCACCAGCCAGGTCAAAGGTCCCCAATCTTTCATATGTTTCCACAGCCACCCACTGCTTTTCAGTCCAGCCCTTTTCAATTGCATCAATGAGCAGATGAACCACATTCAGTGATTCTACCGGCTCATTTTCGTAAACAAAAAAAGTAGCCTGCCCTTTTTCTCTCTTCAATGCCTCCAGGGCCTGCCGGGCACTGTGAAAAGAACTACCATCCATTTTCCAGGAATATTCTTCATTTAACCCCCGTTCAATACCACCCATGCCAATTCCCATACGCAGTGTCAGGGGGTACAGGGAAAAACGAAGCAACCTGATAAGGGCAGCAATCTTTTCCGGTTTCTTGAGAACCCCCTGTATTTCATCGCCCCGGTAAAGATCCAAATGAGTCATAATCACATCTGCAAAACGTTCATTCAACCAGGATAAGGCATTGTCTATCCCCTCACCCAGCTTATGACTGCGAGACTCCACAATATCAGCTGTTAGCACCAGGTACTTTTTCTTTACCCCCAATGTCATCACCCTTATATATGTGATATTTCTCTTATCAGTCTTCTACATATGATATAGCGAGTTTAATAATATTATGTTTTAATTATAACCCGGGTTCAGGCAACAAGCAACAACGAAGAACATATTTTTATTGGAAACATATTTTCAAGATAACATGTCCAGCACAATTCGGATCACCAAAAAACCTCCCCCGACAAGCGCTAAAATCAATAGAGCAATAAGCAAGAATAACATTCTCTTTTCCTGCTTAACTTCCTGGACACTGCGGTTTTCTTCGGCTCGGTACCTGCGCTGAGCAGCTTTGAGCATCTCTTCTTTTCTCTTTTTTCCTCTCCCCAGGTCTGGCTTACTAAATAATCCCAAACAGAACACCTCCAGGGGAAAACCCTTCCTCCTGCAATTATAATATAAGATGAAGGAAAAAGGAGGCTTTAAAAGCCTCCTTTTGCATTAAAAAGCCATCCTTTCCTTCATCATGGCATCTGTTTTCTTTGTATCTTGAGAAACATTCAACATTTCTGTTTACTCAGAGATCAAACCCTGTTCTAGCAGCCATTCTTCAGCTGCTTCATCAGGTTCGTAGCCTTCCACATCAACCAGATAATTTAAATGTATCATGGTTTCAGTATCCAGGCGGGAAGCGATCTCACCCAGAATATCTGCTATTTCCGGGTACTCTTCCAGTATCTCTTCTCTGACTACACCAGCTGGATTATATACCGGGAAGAATCCTCTGTCATCTTCCAGGTTAACCAGTTCCAGCTCAGCAATCTTGCCATCAGTTGCAAATCCCATGGCAGCATCTACATCCCTATCCCTGAGAGCCACATGAGTCAGGCCAATAGCCATATCATGGACTCTATCAAATTCGAACCCATACAGTTCCTGCAGGGCAGGATAGCCATCCTCCCGGACCATAAACTCATGGTCGGTAGCAAATTCAACTTCATAGCCTTTTTCCTGCTGCTCAATAATCCACTCACCCAGTTCAGTGATGGTTTCAATGCCTAACTCGTCAGCATGTTCTTGCCTCATCATGATAGTGTAAGTGTTATCAAAAGGTGCATAGTCCAGCCAGACCAGACCTATTTCAGCATCCCTTTCTTTCACCAAATTGTAAGCTCGATCCGGATCAGTAATGGCTTCATCTTCTTCAAAAATTGCCAGCCAGGCAGTGCCTGTGTACTCCCAGTAGATGTCTATTTCCCCTTCTTCCAGTGCCCTGCGATTTACTTCAGTACCACCAAGGTTAGTCCTATCTCTCACCGGTATACCAGCATCCTCCAGGGCCATCAATGTTAAATGACTTAGAATCAGCTGTTCGGTGAACTCCTTAGAACCTACCGTAACCTCTGGATCTCCATCACAACCTGTCAAGAACAACACCGCCACTAGACTAAAAGCCAGAACTACAGCTAGCAGTATAGTGGTTCTTTTACCTTTCATCGCTAAAAACCTCCTTAGGAGTTTTTTGGAAATGGATGACTCTTTAAAATCAACTTACTACTACAGAGTAACCTCCTGCTCAATTATTCGCAGGATATAATCCAGTAAAACTGCCAGAGAAGCTGCCATAACCGCACCGGTATAGAAGAGTTGCTCCCGCATAACAGCCATACCAGTAACGATCATAGCTCCCAGTCCTCCTGCTGCAATAAAGGTAGCCAGGGTAGCTGCCCCTACAACCATGACTGAAGCATTCCGGATACCAGCCATGATTACCGGCAGAGCCAGGGGCAATTCTATCCGGGCTAATATCCTCATTGGAGTCATACCCATGCCCCGGGCAGCCTGAATAATATCAGGAGAAATAGTAATCATGCCTGCATAGGTGTTCCGCAATATTGGCAGTATGGCATAGATAATCAGGGCAAACACAGCTGTATTGAAACCCATGCCCAGAATACCCATGAAAATTGCCAGAACACCAAGACTGGGCACAGTTTGGCCAATGTTGGCGATATTGACCACCACCGGTGCAGCAAAGCGAAAGTAGGGACGAGAAATGAGGATACCTGCTATTGTCCCTATGACAATAGCTACCAATAGTGCCACTCCCCACAATATCAGGTGCTGCTCACCAAATCGCCAAACAATTTCTGGCTGCAGCATGCGTGCTTCCGTTCTTCCGGCTGGGTTGGCAATATTATACCAGGGGTAACCCACAAAGATGCCCAGCAACAGTATGCTAAAAAATACCCGGACAAACCATTTGTTAAGCATGGGCTACAACGCCTCCATCAAGCTATTTAGGGTTACAATACCGTCAACCCGATCTTCTGCATCCAGAACAATGACATATCCTTCACCATTGGTTAACATAACAGAAAGGGCATCGTTGAGGGTTGCTTCAGTTGTAACCGTATCCTGGATTTCTTCCATGATATCGCTGATAACTTCACCCGGCTTCTTCAAGGAACTGGGCTCCACCAGTCCCTTGATTTTTTTATCCTCATCCACAACGATTACCAGACCAACTTTACTCTTATCCAGAAGCTCTTTAGCTTTTTCAACTGAATCACCAGATTCAGCAGTATAGGGCTTTTCATCAATAACCTCTTCAACCCTCATCAGGTGCAGACGTTTTATGGAGTAATTACCCCCCACCAGGTTAACCACAAAATCATCAGCAGGGGCACTCAAAAGCTCATCCGGAGAGGCAAATTGTACCAGGTTACCTTCCCGCAAGATTGCAATCTTGTCACCCATCTTAATAGCTTCATCAATATCATGGGTAACAAATATGATGGTTTTATTGATCTGCTCTGTATGCGCAAGAACTCATTCTGCAATCGAGCCCGGGTTATGGGATCAAGGGCACCAAAAGGTTCGTCCATCAGCATTGTTGGCGGATCTGCTGCCAAAGCTCTGGCTACTCCAATTCTCTGGCGCTGACCACCACTCAAAGCGCCCGGCCTGCGGCTACGGAAATGTTCTGGATCCATTCCCATTAGATCCAGTAGTTCATCCACCCTTTCCTTAACCTTTTCCCTTGGCCATTTTAGTTCCCTGGGAACTGTGGCAATATTTTCGGCAATAGACATGTGGGGGAAGAGACCTATCTCCTGTATTACATAGCCAATTTCCAGGCGCAGCTTGATAGGATTTTTTTTGGAAATGTCTTCCCCGTTCAAATATATTTTACCTTCAGTAGGCTCGATAAGCCTGTTTATCATCTTCATGGTAGTTGTCTTACCACAACCTGAGGGACCCACCAATACACAAACTTCTCCATCTTTAACCTCCATGGTGAGGTTTTTTACTGCCGGTGGGTCACCGGGATGATATGTTTTGGTGACATTTTCTAAAGATATCATAACTTACCCCTCCTCTCTACTGGGAATCCCGCCAGTTCAGTCTATTTTCTCCCCATCCCAGGATAAGGTCCAGCAATATGGCTATGATGGAGATGAAGATGGCACCTGTCCAAATCATGGGAAAGTTAACCCGCTCTATTCCATCAAATATGAGGCTTCCCAGACCACCAGCTCCAATATAAGCAGCTATGGCACCAATTCCTACACCCATTACTACTGACACTCTTACACCAGCCATAATAACCGGCAAGGCCATGGGCAGCTTGATTTTAAGCAAAATACGCAGCTCGCTCATACCCATTCCTGCTGCTGATTCCAGGATGGGACGTTCAATTTCCCTGATGCCTGTATAAGTATTTCTGACCAGGGGCATGAGCATGTACAACACCAACGTCGCTACTCCGTTTTTAAAACCTATACCCACTATTGGTATGAGTATAGCGATGAGAGCAATACTGGGTATGGTCATCAAAACCTGGGTTATGTTAATAACCGGGTAGGCGATAGGTTCCCAGTAGGTGATGAGTATACCAACTGTTATTCCAATAACTATGGCTATAGCCATGGAAACCAGAACAAGTTGAAAGTGCTCAATAGTCAAGACAATTATACGGTCCTGTCGCCGCACTATATAATCAAAAAATGGTTTTATCCTTTCCCAGATCCCTGGCGAAGCTGCCAGAAATAGGTTGTTCAGAGTATAGCAGAAAACCATGTACTTACCTCCCCTCCTTTTTGAATACAACTAACAGTCATAAACAGTTTTTCTATCAATATTTTTTCACTTCGAAAGTAAAGCAACCGGAATATCCCCTGTTCTTGACAAGATAGACCCGGCTGCCCAAATATTAAGTATCTATTTGAATTTACTATAGATAATTTTCTTCGAAGTATAGTTGATGTTAAGACTGAGTAGAGCAGGTAATTTTAGTAGAACAGCAATTCGTGCAGATAAAACACAAATACCCCTTCACCAGGTCTTTTGCCTCGAAAAAAGTCTACAGTTGTTATCACCAGGGGGAAAATTTTCGTTTTCGGTTTTCGCCTTCTACAACTATTTATTCAATATTTGCTAGAAAAGTCCTTCTTTTTTTCCAACAAGAAGAATGGAGGACTTTTTTTAAAATTCAAGCCTTTGGTGCCCTTTCCTTCTCTACCTAACCCTCTAGCAAGCTATTTAGAAGCTGATTCGCCCCCACTTTAGGCTGCAGGTTGACAAAAAAATAATTTGTGCTATACTTGTAGCATAAATGAAGCACATTTTGGGGGTAGTCCATTATGAGAAGAAAGCAGCTCACCAAGAAGGAAAAAATAGCCCTGATCAATGCAGTGGAACAGGCTATTCAGGAGCTTGAAGAAGCTGGAGAAAAGGTTGATTTTCCTGCAGTTGCCAGAAAATTGAACATTGCCC
>PUNT01000240.1 GCA_003551905.1 Halanaerobiales bacterium | reverse complement strand
GTTTGATGATGATGACCCCGGTGTTTTTTCCCGGACCGTGGGTTTTGCCGTGGAAAACAAGCTGGCTGCTGCTCAATTTGGCATACTCACTCCCCTGCCGGGAACGCCTCTTTTCCGTAACCTGGATAGTTCGGGAAAAATCATGGAGAGGGACTGGTCCAAGTATACCATCAGCAATGTGGTATTTCGCCCCCTGGGCATGACGCCTCAACTGCTGCAGGATGGCTTTTACTGGGCCTGGCAAAAATTCTATTCCTGGCCATCCATAGGCCGACGGCTATTATCCACCGGTTTTCATATGCCCTGGCTCTGGCGGCTTAACCTGGCTTTCCGCCGGGCAATCCGGCATATGCCCTTCCCCCGTTTAACCCTCAGAGGATAGAGGGTTTTTAAGCTTGGGCGAGAATTATTTAAGGAGAACGGGGAGGGATTAGCTGTGGGAGGGAAAAGACCTTTAATAATTGCGCTCAAGGGGAAAAAACTCAAAGAAGAAGAACTGCAAGAAATTACCCGAGCCCTGAAAAGAGGTTCTATCGTAGCCTTTCCTACAGAAACTGTGTACGGGGTAGGGGTGGATTCCACCTCCCAGGCTGCTGTTAGGGCCCTTCTCAAGGCCAAGAGGAGACCAGCAGGGACCCCCTTTTCACTGCACTTAGGTAGCGTGGCCCAGGCTGAACTGGTGACAGAAGATATCCCTCCTAAAGCCAGGGATCTAATGGAAACGTTCTGGCCCGGACCTCTCACCATAATTCTGCCAGCCCGGGATTGTGTTCTGGAACTGGTTAGGGGAGGCAGGAGAACCGTTGGTTTGCGTCTGCCAGCCCACGAGGCTGCCAGGGATATTGCCCTGGCCCTGAACCGGCCCCTGGCCGGGACCAGCGCCAATATTTCCGGCCATCTTTCCCCCACCCGGGTAGAACACGTTCTGGAGGAGATGGGCCATTCTTTAGAAATAATTGTGGATGACGGCCCGACCCCGGTAGGCACAGAGTCAGCGGTCATTGACCTTTCCTGTACCCCTCCTGTGGTTTTGCGATTGGGGACAGTAGATAAGGAAGCTTTACAGGAGGTATTAGGGGAAGAGGTGCAGGTGGAAAGGGGTACAGCAGAAAAGCCTTTCCGTCTGCAGATTCCCCTCTATGTGTGCCAGGTAAGGGATCTAAAGACCCTGACAGAACGCATGTGGACAGGGGGGAAAGTTACTGTGGGCTTCCTGGGCTTTCCTGGAGCTGAGTACCCCGGGAACTGCATTGTCCGACCTTTAGGTGGAGAACTGGAGGATCTGAAACAGCTTTACAGCCGGCTGCGGGATTTGGAGAGGCAGGTTGATGTTATTCTGGCCTGCCCCCCTGGAGAGGGGAAATTCGCTTCTCTTCTGCAGAACAGACTCTATAAAGCAGCCCGGGGGATTATAAGGGGTTGAGCAGTTGCTAATAGATGTATTGAGACTGGAGGTAATGCTAATAGCCCTGGCCCTGGGCATGGATTCTTTTTCCATGTGTTTGGGCCTGGGTACCGGTGGTTTTAGAAAAAGGGTCATCTGGCTATTTACTGCAATAGTGGGATTATTTCATGTAATATTCCCCCTTATAGGGTTGTCCTTTGGGATAATGGCAGGGCGCTGGCTGGGGAATGCTGCTACTATTCTGGGCGCTTTAATCCTCATGGGCATTGGCCTAAAAATGATCTACGAAACTTATATGGGTTATGGCTGGCAGCAGGGCCAGGTAGAGATAAAGGGCTGGGAATATGTCCTTCTGCCCCTGGGAGTCAGTATTGATTCCCTCACTGTGGGATTTGGCCTGGGAACCTTCGGCTTCAATTTTCTGGGCATCAGCCTGGTTTTTGGCCTGGTTGCTGCTGTACTTACCAGGTTAGGATTTTTCCTGGGAGATCGGGTGGGTTTTCTCATCAAGAGTCCGGGTTATCTGGCCGGCACAGTCCTCCTGGGCCTGGGAATTTATGCATTATTCTAAAATAAGGGAGGAGGTAATAGGATGGGAAGAGTAATCCTTTTTGTCTGCACCGGCAATACCTGCCGCAGCCCCATGGCCCATGTTCTTCTGGAAAAAGAACTAAAAAAGAAGGGGGCAGGTAAAAAATTTGCAATTATTTCTGCTGGTATTTCTGCACCAGGGGGTGAACCTGCCACAGAAGAGGCGGTAAAAGCCCTTTCTGAGATCCAGCTTGATCTTAAAAAGCACCGGGCCAGAATATTGACTCCCAAGCTCGTAGAGGAAGCGGATCTGATTCTCACCATGACCATGACCCACAAGGAAAGAGTCCTCTCCATGGTTCCTGATAGCGCTGAAAAAGTTTTTACCCTCAAGGAGTACTTAGGAGAAGGAGATGAAGAATTGCTGGCAGAACTGCAGGAAATAGACCGGGAAGAGGTTAAACGCCTGCAAAAATTCCAGAGAGAAAAGGGAGCAGAAGAAGACAAACTGAAAAAAGAGAGGGATGAACTCAGGCGAAAGCTGAAAAAAGTTGAAGATAAGCTGCATTTCCTGCAGATTCAAAGGGAGGAGCTTATAGCTGACCTGAAAGAAAAGAGGAGCCATCTCAAGAAGCGTTGCCAGGGCTTACTGGATATAAGTGATCCATTCGGTCAGGACCTGAAAGCCTATATTGAAACCAGGGATGAACTGGATAAATCAATATCCCGGCTGGCCAGCAGGTTAATAGAAAGGCAAGTGAAGGAGAATGAATGATTCTAACGAATTAAAAGGGAAGGAGGTTAAAAATGCGAATTGCCCTGGGATCAGATCATGTAGGGATTGAATTAAAGAAACTGATCAAAGAACACCTGCAGGAGAAAGGTTATGAGATGGAAGATTGTGGTACTGATAGCAGTGAAGCTACTGACTATCCCGATTTTGCCCTGGCGGTAGCTAAAGCTGTGCTTGCCGGTAAATCTCAGATGGGCATACTCATATGCGGTACCGGCATTGGCATGTGCATAGCTGCTAACAAGATTAAAGGTATCAGGGCGGCTCTGTGCCAGGAAACCTATTCGGCCCGAATGTCCCGGGAGCACAACAATGCCAACATCCTCTGCCTGGGCCAGCGGGTTATGGGCAGCAAACTGGCCCTGGAAGTGGTTGATGCCTGGTTAGAAGCTGATTATTCACCAGAAGGACGGCATCAACAGCGCCTGGATAAGATTGCCGGCTTTGAAGGAGGGGAAGCTTTTTGAAGGAAGTAAACGTTATAGAACATCCCCTGGTGCAGCACAAGTTGACCCTCATAAGGGATAAGAGGACTGGATCCAAGGAGTTCAGGGAGCTGGTTCGAGAACTGGCTATCCTCATGGCTTACGAGGTAACCCGTCATCTGCCTTTGTGTGAAATGGAGGTAGAGACACCTATGGCTCCTGTGAAGGCTAGAGTTGTGGGAGGCAGTAAAATTGGCATCATTCCCATTCTCCGGGCTGGCCTGGCCATGGCGGGTGGTATGATGGATTTAATTCCTACAGCTTGTATCGGGCATATTGGCCTGTACCGGGATCCGGATACCCTGGAACCTGTCAGGTATTACTGCAAGCTGCCCGGGGATCTTGCCTTTCGGGAGATTATCATAGTGGATCCCATGCTGGCCACCGGCGGTTCAGTTGTGGAGGCCATTAATATTCTTAAGGAAGAGGGAGCTTTGAACATAAGATTGCTGGTGCTCCTGGCTGCGCCAGAAGGTATCAAAAAGGTACATGATGAACACCCGGATATTCCCATTTACACTGCTGCTGTTGATGAAAGAATTGACCATAACGGTTACATAATTCCCGGCCTGGGTGATGCAGGAGATAGGCTTTATGGAACCAAATAGGCCCGGGTGGGATGAGTATTTCATGGATCTGGCCCGGCTGGTATCCCGCAGAGCTACCTGCCTGCGCCGCCAGGTGGGTGCTATCCTGGTAAAGGATAGGCGTATACTGGCCACCGGCTACAATGGTGCTCCAACCGGCCTGGCTCATTGCCATGAGCAGGGTTGTATGCGGGCTGAACTCAAAGTGCCTCCAGGAGAAAGGCATGAACTCTGCCGGGGACTTCATGCCGAGCAGAATGCCATTATTCAGGCCGCACTTCACGGCATATCAGTACAAGGTGCCTCCCTGTATGTTACCCATCAACCCTGTGTGGTCTGTGCTAAAATGCTGGTGAATGCCCAGATTAAAAAAATTATATTTTTGGGTGAATATCCGGACGATCTGGCCCGATATATACTAGAAGAAGCAGGTATTGAACTGCAGAGAATTTCCAGTTAAAGGGAGCCCTGATTCATGTTCTGGTACATTGCCGGTTTTGCTCTAGCATTTATTATTACCCTTATACTTACTCCTTTTTTGAAAAAAATAGCCTGTTCTGTGGGTGCCTATGATTTCCCTTCGCCCCGGCGGGTAAACAAAAAACCAGTCCCCAACGGGGGTGGTCTGGCTATCTATGCTGGAGTTATGATAACCTTACTTCTCATAATGCCTTTAAGCACACCCCTTAAGGGAATCATGCTGGGAGGAACCATAATTCTCCTCATAGGCATAGTGGATGATATCCGGGGCCTTTCTCCCCGGGTAAAACTCCTGGGGCAGATAGTTGCAGCCCTGACCCTCATACCTTTTGGGGTGCAGATTCAGTTCGTAACCAATCCCTGGGGAGGCATGATTTTCCTGGGCAACTGGGGTATTCTCATCACCATACTCTGGGTGGTGGGAATTACCAATACTGTTAATTTTATTGACGGTCTGGATGGACTGGCAGCAGGGGTTTGTGCCATCGCTTCAGGGACTTTAGCGATTGTTGCTATGCAGGAAGGTCAGATTGCAGCAGCCTTTATGTCCCTCATTATTGCTGGCAGTTCCCTGTCTTTTTTGGTCTTTAATTTTCACCCGGCCAGAATTTTCATGGGGGATTCCGGCGCCATGTTTCTGGGTTTCATGCTGGCCACCACTTCTACTTTAGGAGCTCTTAAGAGCGCTACAGCCATGACTCTCATTGTCCCCATACTGGCCCTGGGAGTTCCCATTGCCGACACTTTACTGGCCATACTCAGGCGCAGCAAGAACGGACATCCTATTTCCCTGGCAGACAAGGATCATATCCATCACCGTTTGATCAGGGCCGGTTTCAGTCACCGGGGAGCGGTTCTGGCTGTTTATGGAACCAGCATTCTCCTGGGTATCATGGCAGTAGTTATCAACACCGTGCAGCAGACAGAATGGTTCCTGCTCCTCTTGCTTCTCCTCAGTGTACTGGGCTATGCCGGCTGGCGGTTAGGCATCTTCCGGCTAACTGAAAGAGCGGAGCAGAACATAACCAGGCTTATTCGCTGATAGCTGGGATTGGCCCGGGTGGTTAATCCCTTTTTATTGTGTGTGGGGGGGGTAATATGAAAGAATTGAAGGTTCTAACAGTATTTGGCACCCGACCTGAAGCCATAAAAATGGTTCCCCTGGTTCTGGCCATGCAGGAGAACCCTGGTTTTAAGCCAGGCCTGGTGGTTACTGCCCAGCACCGGGAGATGATGGATCAGGTTCTAAACCTCTTTGATCTGTGTGCTGATTATGATCTCAATATCATGAAAGAAGGTCAGAGCTTGAGCTTCATCACTG
>PUNT01000145.1 GCA_003551905.1 Halanaerobiales bacterium | reverse complement strand
TGATCGTCATCCGCGATGAAACAAATCTCCTGACTCTCCTCTTTTCCGGAAACTTTCAGGTTAAAATCTTTAGCCAGTTCCCTGACTTCTTTTTTCAACATATAGCCCAGGGGAAACTTGATATGGGCCATCTGCTTCTGTTGGAGATTGTAAAGTGTGTAGGATTGATCCTTGGACAAATCCCTGCCCCTTTTCAAGAACCAGCGATCCGCAATCATTTCCAGCCGGGCATAATGGCCGGTGGCAAGATAATCTGCCCCCAGCTGAAAAGATTCTTTTAGCAGCTGGTTGAACTTGATACGGCGATTGCACAGTATGCAGGGATTGGGGGTTCGACCGGCAGCATATTCCTCGATAAAATCATCAATAACTTCTTTTCTGAAAACATTCTCCATGTCCAGAACATGAAAAGGGATGTCCAGCTGCCGGGCAACCTCACGGGCATCTTCCATGCCCTTTGCCTTTTTTGCTGCATTGTCAGACCAGACTCTCATGTATACAGCAATAATTTCCTGCCCTTCTCTTTTTAAAAGGGTTGCAGCAACAGAGCTATCAACTCCTCCACTCATGGCTACAGCTACCTTCTCAGCAACCATAATTAACCCTCTTCTTTACCTTTTTTCCTCTGCTTGTAATCTTCAATGGCCTTGTGCAGAGCCTCAGCAGCCAGGTTGGAACAATGCATCTTGACCGGTGGCAGCCCATCCAGTGCTTCTGCCACCGCCTTATTGCTGATACCCATGGCTTCATCCAGAGTCTTTCCTTTTACCATTTCGGTAATCATGCTGGAGGTGGCCACTGCTGCACCACAACCAAAGGTTTGAAACTTGATATCCTTGATCCGGTTATCTTCCACCTTTATAGCGATTTTCATGATGTCACCACAGGTAGGATTACCTACCTGAGACTCCCCGTGGGGATTTTCCATTTTTCCCATATTCCTGGGGTTGGTAAAGTGATCCATTACTTTATCCGAATACATCAATCCTCTCCCCTTTTATCCTTTTATTTGTTGTACAAGGGAGACATATCCCTCAGTTTCTGCACTATTTCCGGCAAGACCTGCAGCACATACTCCACATCCTCCTGGGTATTGTCAATACCCAGTGTAAGGCGGAGTGAACCATGGGCCAGCTCATGAGAACGCCCGATACCTAAAAGCACATGGGATGGGGCCAGTGAGCCGGAAGTACAGGCAGAACCGCTGGAGGCAGCAATCCCCTTGAGATCAAGGTTCAGCAAAATAGCTTCTCCTTCAATATAGGGAAAACAAAAGTGAACATTGCCAGGCAACCTCTCCCGGCGGGGACCGTTCAGGATAGTTTCCGGAATCCTCTCTTCTATCCCTTCTATAAGCATATCCCGGAGTTCTTCAAGATGTTTCACCTTCTCATCCATAGTTTCCCGGGCATACCGGCAAACCCAGCCCAGCCCAACTATCCCTGGAGTATTATGGGTGCTTCCCCGAAGTTTGTTTTCCTGGCCTCCTCCATGCATATGGGGATGCACTTTTACCCCTTTACGCAGGTATAGAGCTCCCACCCCGTTGGGGCCATTGAATTTATGAGCAGACATTGATAACATGTCCACTCCCAGTTCCTGAACATCAAGGGGCATGGTACCTGCAACCTGAACTGCATCCGTGTGGAAGACAACATCACTCTCCCTGGCTGCCACCGTAAATTCCTTGACCGGCTGTAGAGTTCCAATTTCATTGTTGGCCATCATTATGGAGGCCAGTATGGTATCTTCTTTTATGGCTCCCTTAAAATCATCTATATGAACCCGGCCCTTCTCATCAACTGGCAGGTAGGTGACCTGAAAATCCAGTTCCTTCTCCAGGTACTCACAGGGGTGGAGAACCGCATGATGTTCAATTTTTGATGTTATTATGTGTTTGCCTCTCTTTTTTCCGGCCATAGCCGCACCTATAACTGCCAGATTATTAGCTTCAGTTCCACCGCTAGTAAAAATTATCTCTTCCGGGCTCCGGGCATTTATCAATTTCTGAACATCTTCCCTAGCACTATCCACAGCAACCTTAGCTTCCTGGCCAAAGCTGTGGATACTGGAGGGATTCCCATATTTCTGGGTAAAAAGAGGTTCCATGGCTTTTAGGGCTTCCGGATGAGTTGGGGTCGTAGCTCCATTATCCAGGTAAATTCTTTTCATTTCTTCTCAACATCCTCCTTATCTAAAAACTTAAAACACCCTTCTATATTTTTATAGCTGTGTGCATCTTCCAAAAGATCTCCCAAAGTTCTCTTATCAAAAATCTCATTAACTTCCCTGCTCAAATTCTGCCAGAGTCTGTGGACAAAGCAATCCTCCGGACTGGCGCATTTTTCCTCCTGACTCAAAGAACACTCCACAGGAGCAATTGGCCCTTCCAGAATCCTGATGATCTCTCCCAGGGTTATGCTGTCTGGATTCCGGGCTAAATAATAACCCCCCATGGGACCCCGTACACTATTAAGAAGGTTACCTCTTCGAAGAGAAGCAACCAGGTGCTCCAGGTAATTCTCTGAAAGATTCTGCCGGCTGGCTATTTCTCGCAGAGAAACCGGTCCCTGCTCCTGATGAATGGCCATATCAATAATAGCCCGCAATCCGTACCTGCCCCGGGTGGACAATTTCACAGTACCACCTCTATCCCTACTATTTTGATAGGTTTTATCGGCATTATATTACCACATATTAACCCCCACAGTCAAGAATTCTTTTCTTTGTTTTTTATTATTATTGCATATAAAAAAATTATATATCCCTGAAACATACAGGGGCAGCCCTTTCTATCTCCTGATAAATGAGCTGCCCCTGACTTCAATCTTTATTTCATCTTTGAGAAAATCTTTCAGTTCGCCGCCTGTAGCCTTGCTGTCTTCCACCTTAATCTTAATTACAGCACCTTCTGTGTCGTATTCCATATCTTCAATCTCTATGCTTTTTCCTTTTAGCCAGTTGAGAGCATCCCCTACATGATCATAAGGAACATAAATCCACATTTCTTCCACGAATATTAGCTTTTCCAGAGTTACCTGAGCAAGGACTTCCCTGGCTGCAGTTCTGTAAGCCCTGATAAGTCCTCCAGTCCCCAGTTTGGTTCCCCCGAAATATCTGGTCACTACAATGGCAGTATTGGTAAGATCTTTATTCCTGATGGCGGACAGGACTGGTTGACCAGCGGTATTAGCCGGCTCCCCATCATCGCTACACTTTTCTTCCTTATCGGGACCCAGTACCCAGGCATAAACGTTATGGGTAGCATTATGAAACTCCTTTTTTACTTTACTGACGAAGGCTTCTGCCTGGGACGTGGAAAAAACCGGAGCAGCAGTTGCAATAAACTTACTTCCCCTGACATTGAGCCGGCAGCGTTTCTCCCCGGCTATCACCGTTATTTCCTGCAAGAACCCTCACCCTGCTTTCTACTCTTCAGCTCATCTAACCGCCTAGCAACATCTTCTTCCCTACCCCGGTCTGTGGGGGTGTAAAATGGCTCTGTCAGTTTAAAGGGCAGATAATCCTGTGCAACATAACCTTCAGGATAATCATGGGGATATTTATAGTTTTCACCGTGCCCCAGTTCTGTTGCCCCCCTATAGGAGGAATCCTTTAGATGACCGGGAACTTCTCGGTTGCCCATCTCCTCAAATAGTTTCTGGGCACGGGAAATAGCCAGATAACAGGCATTACTCTTGGGCGCTGTAGCTATATGGATGGCTGCTTGGGCCATGGGAATTCTTCCTTCCGGCAAACCCACTCGTTCCACAGCCTCTGCAGCTGCTACTGCTACCAAGAGGGCTGAAGGATCAGCCATCCCCACATCTTCACTGGCATGAATAATCATGCGCCGGCAGATAAATTTAGGATCTTCACCGGCATACAGCATCTTGGCCAGCCAGTAAAGGGCAGCATCCGGGTCAGAACCTCTCATGCTTTTGATAAAAGCTGAGATGGTATCATAATGATCATCTCTACCATAAGGAAGTGATCGGCGTTGAATGGACTCTTCAGCCACTGATAGAGTAATGTGGGTAACTCCTTCTTTTTCTTCAGTAGTTAAAAATGCCAGCTCCAGGGCATTTAAAGCCGAGCGGGCATCACCATCAGCAACCTGGCTTAGATGGTCCAGGGCATCAGGATCCATTCTTACATTATATTTACCTAAACCTCTTTCCTCATCTGTTATTGCTTTCTTGAGAATTTTTTTGATATCCTCTTCCCCCAGCGGTTTTAATGCAAAAATCCTGGCCCTGGAAACCAGAGGAGGGTTTACTTCAAAATAGGGGTTTTCTGTAGTAGCCCCTATAACCAGGACTACTCCCTTTTCAACTGCTGGTAGCAAAGCATCCTGCTGAGATTTGTTGAAGCGGTGAATTTCATCAATAAAAAGAATGGTTTTTTTATTGTGAAAGTTAAGATTATCGCCAGCTTCCTTAATTACTTCCCGGATATCTTTGACGCCGGAAGTAACAGCATTAAGCTGGCGAAAATTGGATTCTGTGGTCCTGGCAATTATGTAAGCCAGGGTGGTTTTGCCGGTTCCAGGGGGACCGTAGAAGATCATGGACCCCAGCTTGTCAGCCTGAATAGCTCGCCTTAAGAGGCATCCCTCCCCGACAATTTCCTCCTGGCCGGCAAACTCCTCTAGTGTTCTGGGCCTCATGGCATCAGCCAGAGGTGTTTCTATCCTCTTCTTACTGGAATATTGAAACAAGTCCATTCACGGGTCACCTCCTTTTTAATCTTAACACCCTTTTATTTTCAAGTCAAAATAAAAAAAGCCCTGAGGCTTTTATGACTCAGTTCCGCCGTGCCGTGTGGAATCAGATTTTGAACCCTTCCTACTAGGTGGGTGCCCTCCCATCCACATTATATGTCCCCTTACAGGGCGTATACGCCGCGAACGGAGACCAGGCTCCCAATGTGTTGGTGTTGGTCAAAAATACTACCTCCATCACGGACACGGCAGAACAGATATATATCTATTTTCTTGTCTCAATCTTATCATAAAAAAATCTGTATGGCAACATAAAACAAGCAGCCAGTCAATATTTTATATTGAAAAACTCTCCAGAAAAGGAGCTGTCCCCATGGGCGAGGTTCTTTCTACTCTAATCCTTCTATCCATAATTGTTGAGTTTGTTACCAATGGTATTAAAGCAATCTGCCCAGCTATCAAGCCTGGGGGAAGCAGAATTGCTGCTCTTGTTACCGGGATAATTCTTTCCTGGCTAACAGGAATAGGGATATTGGAAAGTCTGGATATTGGAACCATTCTGCCAGCTTTTGATTATGTTATCACTGGTATCTTAATCTCCAAAGGTTCCAATGCTGTCCACGATTTTGCCACCATCCTGGACCGGAATGCCCGCTAATTATTCATCCTCCAGTATACGCAGATGCAATTCCTGTAATTGATGATCATCCACTTTACCCGGCGCCCCGGTGAGGGGGCAGGTTCCTCTGAGGGTTTTAGGGAAGGGAATAACCTCCCTTATTGTCCTATCCCCACTGAGAACCATAAGTAAACGGTCAAAACCAAAGGCAATCCCTCCATGGGGAGGCGTGCCATAGTGAAATACATCCATAAGAAAACTAAAGCGTTCCTGGACTTCCTGGGGAGAAAAGCCCAGCAGATCAAAAACAGTTTTCTGCAGTTCTTCCT
>PUNT01000237.1 GCA_003551905.1 Halanaerobiales bacterium | reverse complement strand
CAAGACAGTCTTGCTCATGGCCCTGAGTCCCCTGGAAGCTCATGGGGCACATCTGCCACTGGAAACGGATATTCTGGTTGCAGAAAAACTCCTGGAGCGCTATATTGAACTTCTGCAGGAAAAATTTCCAGACTATGACCTGGTCCGGCTGCCATCTCTACCTATGGGCTCAGATGCCCTGCCCCGGCCGGGTTCACTGGATTTCCCTGCCCGATTGCTGGAAAAAACTCTCTATTCTCTGGCCCGGAATATGGCTGGCTGGGGATTCAAGTACCTATTTATTGCTGATAATCACGGTGGTCCCAGGCATCTTCTGGCCTGTGAAGCTGCTGCTCGTAAGGCTTACCGCCGTCTCGGTTTTTACCTGATAAACCCCTTCAACCGGGAATTTGCCCTCATGATGAATCAGGACCCCTGGCTGCTGGAGAGTGATGAACTGGATAAAGGCAGTTGTGGAGATCTCCATGATCTCCATGGCGGGAGCAATGAAACTTCCCTCATGCTTGCCCTCAGTCCGGATAAAGTCAAGGACCAGGAAAAAGTCTCCCAGGAAAAGCCTCCACCCCCTGCTCCCCTTTTTGCCTTTGCTGCCAGGTTGTTCAAGGCTCTGGGCAGGAAAAAAACAGGGGAGGAGCTCATGAATCTGGGCTCTACTGCTGCCTGGGCTGCAGATAAGAATGGCAGCTCCTATATTGGTGCTCCTGATTTAGCTTCAAAGGGCAGGGGAGAAGCCATGCTGGCTAAGAGACTGGAAAATGCAGAGGAATTGTTCACCAAGGCCATAAACGGGGAGGCAGTGCCCATGAAACCGCCCCTCTGGAGTTTGCGTATTTTGCGTTTCCTACCAATCTAAAAAGAAGGAGGAGATAGAGAGTGAAACCGTTCAGATGCCTTATTTGTGGAGAAACTTATATGGGTGAAGGGCCGGCTGATCGCTGTCCCTTCTGTGGAGTGCAGGGCAAGAATTTGGTTGCAGCGCCGGAGTGGATCAATTACGGAAGCATAAAAATGTCAGACGAGAGCTACAGTGATTGTGAAAAAGCACTGTCTCTGGAGCTCAACAATCAGGCCTTCTACAAATGTGCAGCCAGCTCGGCAGAGACCCAGATAAGCGAAGCTATCTTCAAACGCCTTTCCAAGCAGGAGGGGGAACACGCTGAGCTCATTGCTGAAATGATGGGTGTTGAAGAGCCGGCAATGCCTCAGGTAGAATGCACTAAGAGCGATGAAGAGAACTTTATGGAGGCCCACCGCAGGGAAAGTGGGGCCATAAAATTCTACCTGGAGATTGCTTCCCGGGCACCAGAGGAGAGAGTGAAACAGGTCTTTAGGGCCCTGGCAGAAGTGGAATCAGAACACCTGAAAGTATCCAATATTTTCCGCTAGGAAGTGAAGCATGCTAGGCTGGTTTGCTCTTACCAGGGGTGGCGAGAATCCCTGGCAGAAGCTAAAAATCAAGAAGTTTTGGGATATTTCGCCCCCCTTTTCCGGTAGAAATTGGGCTCCGGGTAAGTGGCAGAACTGCCAGTTACAGCACGAATCTGCAGTAGTGTATGAGGATTTTCAGCCGGGAACTACTCACCATAAGAGGGGGGTTTTGTGTTGATACCGGAATTCAGTTCTTTTTTGCTGCGAACCAGGATTATCATGGGCAGTGAGGTTCTTGCTACTCTACCTGATGAACTGGCAAGACTCGGGATGGGGAAAATATTCATTGTTACTGATGAAGGGGTCTCATCTGCCGGTTTAATAGAGTATATGAAAGAATATCTGGGAGAGATTCAGGTGGTGGGAACCTTCAGCAATGTTCCTGCTGACAGCCCTCTGAAAGTGGTTAAGAGCCTGTCAGAAGAGGTAAAGGTTAGCGGAGCACATGGTATGGTGGCCATGGGTGGAGGAAGTGTAATTGATGCTGCCAAAGGGGCAAACATTGAGTTTTCCCTGGGAGGATCGATTCTGGATTATGAAGGAGCTGGCCTCATCGACTCTCCCTTAAAACCCCTGGCAGCTATTCCCACTACAGCTGGTTCAGGGAGCGAGGTATCAGCTTTTACCGTTATCCACCACCAAGAAGAGAAGAGCAAACTGAGCTTTTTCAGCCCCTACCTCTGCCCGGATCTTGCTGTGCTGGCTCCTAAAATGACTGTGACCATGCCAGGAGTTCTCACTGCTGAGACGGGGATGGATGCTCTTACCCACGCCTTCGAAGCCTACCTTTCTACAGAAGCCAATTACATTACCGATGGCCTGGCTTTACAGGCCATAGCTGATATAATAGAATACCTGCCTTTAGCTTATGTCCGGGGTGTAGATGAGGAATTTCGTTTCCGGATGGCTCTGGCCAGCACTTCAGCAGGCCTGGCTTTCAGCAATGCCTTTGTGGGCTGTGTTCACGCCCTGGCTCATGCCATGGGCGGTATTCTAGGCCTGCCCCATGGCAGGATCAACGGGATGTTACTGCCCTACGGCCTGGAGTTCAACCTGTCAGAAGTGGAGAAAAAACTCTGCCAGGCAGCAGGCTATTTGCGCATTGAAGGTGAAGGGCGGGAGAGGGCAATAAATCTAATAGGTCGAGTTCGCAGTCTGGCCAAAGACCTGGGTTTTCCGGCTTCCCTCCAGGAAGCAGGTGTAGAGGAGGAAAAACTGCAAGCAATAGCAGAACTGGCCAGTGTAGATGGAGCTATCTTCACCAATCCCAAAGAGGCAACCCAGGAGGATCTCCTTAAGGTCTTGGAAAAAGCCCATGAAGGAGGCGAAATAGATGGGGTACTTTGAGGATGCCCAGGAATTTTATACCTGTGTGGGCAATTTCCTGGAATACATGAATAAAAAGGAAGAGATAGCCCGCAAGGTAGGAGAATCCGGCCTGATAATTCGTTTTGATTATAATAATCCTCAGGCTATTCTCACCATTGATGCCAAAAATGAGCCTGAGGAAGGTTTTGTCAATATTATCAGGGGAGAACATGATCTGAAGCCAGATATAAGCATGGAGATGAGTGCTGATACAGCTCATTTGTTCTGGTCCGGCAAGCTCAATCTCATGTCTGCTATTGGCCGGGGACAGCTGAAAGTCCGGGGTCCCATTCAAAAAGTCATGGGGCTTTTGCCGGCCATAAAACCAGCTTATGAGCTCTATCCTGAGTATCTAAAGGAAGCTGGTTTTGCCGATAAAATTATAAAGTAGCTCAATATTACCAGGACCAGCCCCTGAAAAATTTATAATCTAAAAGGGGGAGATGACCTGTGGCGGAAAAGAGAAAAGTGCTGTTTATCCTGCCCCGGGGTGAGAAGAATAAAAAAGACTATATTGCCCGGCGTATTGATGAAGAGGCCGGCTCGGAACTGGTGTGTGATATTGCCACTACCCGGGAAGAAGTAAAAAATCCTGAAGAGTATGAAATTTTGCTATCATTTTTTCATCCCTGGCTCAAGGAAATGATTCCCCGCATGGGAAAATTGCGTTGGATTCACTTCTTGAGCGCCGGGGTGGATACTATCTGGGAGTGGGGTTTGCATGAAAAAAACCTGCTTATGAGCAAGTCTACCGGCGTTCATGCCATCAATATTTCCGAGTATGTAACGGGTATGGTTTTGTACTTCAGTCGCCGATTTCACCTGTACTTCCATCAGCAGCTGGAGGCTTTTTGGAAATCACATGGAGGCGATGAAGTCTGGGGCAGGACCATGGGTATTGTGGGTTTGGGACACATAGGCAGGGAATGTGCCCGCAAGGCCAGGTGTTTTGGCATGAAAGTAATAGGCAGCATGAGAAACCCAAGACCGGTGGAGGAGGTTGATGCTGTTTATGGTCCGGATGAGCTTTTTCATATTTTAAAAGAGAGCGATTTTCTCGTTGTAGCTGTTCCCCTGACTCCAGATACCCGGCATCTCATGAGCACAGAAGAATTTAAAAAGATGAAAAGGACAGCATATTTAATAAATGTCGGTCGAGGTAATGTGGTCCATGAAGAAGCCCTTTTACAGGCTCTAAAACAGGGCGAGATTGCTGGAGCTGGCCTGGATGTTTTCGCCCGGGAACCTTTACCAGAGAGCTCACCTCTCTGGCATGAGAAAAATGTTCTCATAACCCCTCACGTAGCCGGACCAACTCCCCGTTACATGGAGCGGGCGGTTACAATATTTTTGCAAAACTGGGAGAATTACAGGGCCGGCAAACCCTTGCAAACTGCTGTGGACCTGGAAAAAGGATATTGATAACAGAAGGCAGAAAATAAAAAATTACCTATTTTCAATAGAACTTAAGATTATAGGCGGTAAAAACCCCTAATCCTGATTGGGGCCAGCTAAGATAAAAAATCTCCGCTTTACTGTTTTTTACCCAGAGAACTTTAAAAAATTGTGATTTGATGATAATATGTTATTGACAAAGAAGGTCAGAAAAGATAGAATAATAATAACAATGATTACTATTATCATGGAGGTGAAAAAATGACAGATCAGGTAGTGCTCTACACAACTCCCACATGTCCATGGTGTAACAAAGCCAAGAGTTACCTGGCAAAGAAAGGAATACCCTTTGCAGAGTATAACGTGGCCCAGGATGCCAACAAATATACAGAGATGGTATCACGTTCCGGCCAGACCGGTGTCCCGGTCATAACCATAGGAAATCAAGTAATTGTAGGTTTTGATCAAAAGAAGATTGAAGAGCTTCTAGAGGGTTAAGTTTTTTCCAGTAAAGTGGATAATATTTAGCTTGAAAGGGAGGTGAGGTGCTGTCTTTAAACTAAAAAGGCAGCAATCCTATGGAAAAATGGGAATGCACAGTATGTGGTTATATCTATGATCCTGAAACTGGTGACCCGGATAATGGTGTGAGTCCAGGAACTCCATTCCAGGAGATTCCTGAGGACTGGGTATGTCCTCTTTGTGGTGCAGGCAAAGACATGTTTGAAAAGGTAGAATGAAAGGTTTGGTAAATAGATATAGCTCCTGATAAAAAGAGTTTTGTGGCACAATAAACTTTAGTTGCTATGTACATATTTTCTGGAATTAGACAGCTAGATTAGGGGCTAGCTGGAAAATAAAAGGAGGAGAATAGATGAAAGACTTAAAAGGTACTGAAACAGAAAAGAATCTTTGGACAGCTTTTGCTGGTGAATCTCAAGCCAGGAGCAAGTATACCTTTTTTGCCCAGGAAGCCAAGAAGGCAGGTTATGTACAGATAGCCAATATTTTTATGGAAACAGCTGAGCATGAACTGCAGCATGCCAAGCAGCTTTTCAAATACTTAGGTGGCATAAAGGATACACCGGCCAATCTGAAAGCTGCTGCTGAGGGTGAGAATTACGAGTACATCAAAATGTACAAGGAGTTTGCTGAAACTGCCGATAAAGAAGGTTTCCCAGAAATCGCAAATACTCTCCGGTCCATCGGCAGTGTAGAGGAGGGCCACGAGAAGCGCTATCTAAAACTCCTGGAAAACATAAAAGATGATAAAGTTTTCCAGAGGGAAGAAGAAGTGACCTGGAAGTGCAGTAACTGTGGTTACCTGCATGATGGGCAGGAGCCTCCAGAAGTGTGTCCGGCCTGCGCCCATCCCAAAGGATTCTATGAGCTCTTCACCGAGCCTTACTAAAAATATTAATGAAACGTCTAATACTACAGCGAAAGATAGCACTATGTTTTGCCTAACGCCAGTTTCTCTGCAGCTTTCTTTCGATGAGAACGATAAGCAATCATGTTTCGCT
>PUNT01000238.1 GCA_003551905.1 Halanaerobiales bacterium | reverse complement strand
TATGGGATAGTCAAACACCTCTCCCCTGCTCAGGTCTATATATAGATAACGAGGCAGTACCAAGTCCTCACCTCCATGGTTACAATTGCTCAAGGGATGATCCCGACCTGAAAACAAGAAACCAAAAAGTTTCCTTCTGGAAACACAGGCCAGCCCTGGAATTCAAAAAATCACCAGCTCAATCCTATCCTTCAATTGGCAACCTTCTTGCGAGCTGGAATAAAGAAAGATTTTTCCTGGCGATTTTCCAGGAAAAATCTAATTAAATTAGGTAATATAGTAATGAGGTCCGGGCAGCTAACACCACTTCCATGCAAATCTTTTTCTGTTTTCTGGGTATCATACTTCACTATATGGTTTAAATAGCTGAAAATTTCCGGTGTCAGGCCGGTAGCCTGGCAAATGAGCTGGGAGCCATGCAGTTTGCGAACCATCTTTTCTGGCAATTTCCAGCCAGGTTTTTTTCCGGTTATTTCTTGCAAGACTGCCCCATAAACATCATTAGCTTCATACGGCTCAGGATCGGCAATCTGAAAAGTTTCACCCTCTGTATTATTCTTCCTGATGAGCTCCAGTGTGGCCCTCACCAGGTAATCAACAGGAATCAAATTTATTGGAGCTTTTCCCTGGCCAACATAGGGCAGGGGTAAAAACCTGTAACGGCAGGCAAACTCCATCATGAAATAGGGGCCATCAAATTTGGGTATATAACCGGTCTGGCTATGCCCCACCACAATTGCCGGCCTGATAATGGTCGTAGGGACTTCCTGCATAGTCCTGCGGACTGTTTTTTCCGCCAGAAATTTTGTTTCCTCGTAATAATTTTTGAAACCCTGCCCTTTATCCAGATCCTGGGCCCGAAATACCCCTTCATAATCGCCTGACACATAACAGGTAGAAAAATAGACATATCTTTGCAGTTTGTTGCAATCCCGACAGAAGCCATTAACACTGTGAGTGCCGGAAACGTTGACCTGATAGGCCAGTTCCCGGGGCACTGCCAGATCATATATTGCTGCCAGGTGAAAAACAGCCTCCACAGTGTTAGCCAATTCTTCATAGCTTTTAGAATCAAGACCCATTTTTTCCCGGGTAATGCAGCCGGTATACAGCTTGATCCTGTTTTCTTCCAGGTTCATTTCCGCAAGGAGTTTTTCCCTATCCTGTCGGGCTTTCCCCAGCATATGCTCCTGTATCAGGCAGTGAATCACTGCTCCCTCTTTTAGCAGGTCCTGCATAAGCATATGGGCAAGGAAACCTGGAAAACCAGTCATAAAAATTTCTCTAAACACAAGCTTTCTCCTCTCTGACCGGGTTTACCTTTGCTAAATTTTCTTAAATTATAGCACAGATGAGGAGAATTTCAAAACACAGAACTGGGCCGTATTGTAGATATTCAGGATGATGATTGCTCATTTTGGGATTTCAAATACTCATTGATCTTTTCATCCAAAAGCCTGCTGGTCAGTAGCAATCTGTGATCTATTTTGCCGTGTTCATCGTATAGATCGTTGAGTTTTTTCTTCAGTTCTGCCATGGAACAATCCTTTTCCTCCAAGTTAACCCCTCCCACCACAATTCCCAGAATTTGTTATGTTACTATATTATAATACTTATAATGGCCACAGTCAACCGATAATACTACTGATGGTCTGTTCATTTAGCCCTATCAATCTCCTATAATTAATTTACAGCACTAGCTAGCGGAGGCGAATATGAAAATAGTTGAAGAATTTGGCCGGACAATTAGGGCTCTACGTCAGGAAAAAGGACTTACCCAGGAAGAACTGGGAGAACACGCAGGTCTTCACATCAGCTACATAGGCAGTGTAGAGCGAGGAGAAAGAAATCTCTCTCTGGAGAGTATTCACAAGATCTGTCATGCCCTGGATGTCCCCATATCAGAAGTATTCAATATCATAGAAAAGTCCCCGGTAATAAAAGAGGACTTCATGAGTTATGTGGTAAACATCAGCCATGAGGACCTGGATTTTTTTCGAGAATTAATGCATAAACTCCTTAAATGGCGAGATGATTGCACCCGTTGAAGACTTGGTGATGTCTTTCCCATAAAAATAAAAATTTCCTGCCCTGCGTAGGATTTTTTTTTTGCCTGTCGAAGATATTTAATTAACAGCGGGGTGAAAATTATGGCCGAAGAAGGGCTTTATTTATTTCAGCACCTCAACAAGGAAAAAGAAGAAAAATTCGTAGCCATATCCAGCACAGCAATGGAAAAAGGGCTTTTATGCTCCCTGCCAGACGGGGGTTTTCTTCTCTTTCTCCTGCTCTTTTCCCGGGCTGACAACACGCACCGGGGTGAGATAAGCTGGAGCAAATTAAAAAAACTGCTCCCCTGGAAAGAAGGTAAAATTGAAGAACTCCTGGAAGATTTAAAAAAGGAAAACATTGTGCACTTGCAGAAAACCGGCAAAATGCTCCTGTACACACTTAACCTCACACCTTTATTTGAACTGCAGGAGGGTGAGCTGGCAGGACTGGAACAGGAAGAAAGATTTCTCAGCGAATTATTGTCCGGGCGCCCGGTTTCAGAACAGGAACTGGTGAAAGGACTTGTTCTCATCCTTGCTCCAGAAAAATTAACTCCCTTCCTCAGGAGCGAAATTGAAGATATTATGGGAACTTTCTCGCCGGAAATAGTGCGAGAACTCATACGCCGGGTCAAAAAAGCTGTTGATGAAAATCCAGACTTACGGCCCCTTCCCTATCTCCGGGCCATCGTTAAGGACTGGGTAAATAACGAAATATTTACCTATGAAGATCTGCAGAAAGCTGACAAACTGCATCGAGAAACCTATGAATTGGCCCTGGAATTCGGCCTGCAGAGGGCAAAAGAGCTGACTCCCTACCACAAACAAACCATCCTGTCCTGGATTACCCAGAAGGATGAAGATGATTACGCCCTCAGTGCAGATGTGGCCAGGCTGGCTATTCAGGAAGCCATAAAGCGTAAAAGGGATGGTCGGCCTTCCCTGGATTATATTGAACGAAACTTTATCATCCCCTGGAAAAAAGCCGGGATCTCCTCCCGGGAAGAAGCACAGGAATTTCTCCTGAGAGCCAAGGAAAAACCGGGGAAAAAAGGAGATGAAGATTGGGATTTTGAAAAATTCCTGGATAATTGAGGAGCGGATTTCTATGCCATTCATCTTTAACCGAAGTTTGATGCAAAAAAAACAGCGGACCAAGCTTGAAGAAGCTGAACAGAGGAAAAAAGAGATCTTCAGTGAACACCCGGACCTGGAAGCTTTGCATGAGTCAATTCAGCAAAAACAGCTGCTCCTCATGGGTTCAGTGCTGAAAAAAATTAGTGAAGAGGAAAAGGAAGAACTGCAAAGGGAATTGAAGTTCCTGAAAAAACAGTACCAGCTCCTCCTGCATGAAAAAAATATTCCCCCTAACTTTGCTGAACCCCGGTGGGACTGCCCAGAATGCGAAGACAGGGGTGAAGTCCTGACTCCTCAGGGCTATAGGCTCTGTTCCTGCAGTAAAATAGATTATGTTCAGGAGCTACAGAAACAGTCCGGTTTACCGCCGAGATTTTTCAATGCCAGTTTTAAAGCAGTCAACTTCCATCTATATTCCAGCCAGTCCAGGGGAAAACAACCCTCCCCCCGGGTGAGAGCAGAAAAAGTGTACCGGGCAGCCCAGGAATTTGTCAAGAAATGGTCCAAGGATAATGCCCGGGGATTGATCATCGATGGGCCTGCTGGTTGTGGCAAGACTTACCTTTTAGCATGTATCACCAACGGACTGCTGGAAAAACAAATTCCGGTGAAATTCACCGCCTACAGTGACTTCCTCTACAAGCTGAAAATGAGTTTCAGTCCTGAATCTTCCCTATCTGAACATCACCTCATTGAAGAGATAGTCAACACTCCTGTCCTAATAATTGATGACCTGGGAGCGGAACAGGCCACTGATTTTTCCAGTTCCATCCTCTACCATATCATTGACCGCAGGTATGGGCATGAAAAACCTTTTGTCGTCAGCACAGGAATTCCAACCAAGGAGCTACCCAAGAAACTGGGTTACCTGGGCATAAAAATTATCCAGAGAATACTGGAGGCCTGCAATCATTACCGGCTGGAAGGTAACGTCCGGGATGGTCTCATTGAAGGGAGGATACAGGAAAATGGCCAGACCGCAGAAGAGTAAGGGATTTGCAGAAAAGCATGATTTCACTCAGGAAGAGTTCCAGATTCTGGGCATATTATTCCATAACCCTGAACTCATAGATGAAGTGGCTGATCAACTAAAACCAGAACAGTTCACTCATTCACAGACCAGGACCATATATAATGCTCTCTTAACCCAGTATCAGGAATACGGTGAAATTTCTAAAACCAGGCTTTATCTGCGCCTGGAAAAAGAGGGCATAGCCCGGGATGGGGAAAAAATTATGGAGCAGCTGGCCAGTGGCTTTGTTACCCCATCTGAACTAAAACCTGCCGTTGAACTGGTCCGGAGCAACTATCAGCGGCAGCAATTACAACGGGCCGCCCTAAAAATTCAGAGTCTGGCTTCTGAAGAATCTGACCTGGAACTGGAAGAATGTCAGGCCCGGGCCCAGGAAATCATTCTAGCTGCCACCAGCGAGGGAGTAACTCAGAAACATATCTACACCATGGAAGAAGCTCTGGCAAAAGCCTATCAAGCCTACATGGACCGAAAAGCCAAAAGGATTGATACAGGCGTATATACCGGTTTCATCTCATTGGATAAGATTATTGGCGGCTTTAAGAAAGGCCACCTCAACGTGCTGGCCGCCTCCACCTCCATGGGCAAATCTGCCTTTGCCCTGAACATGGCCTTGAACATACTCAAGAGAAAGGTGCCGGTGGGCATCATCAGCCTGGAGATGGATGCCCAGGAGATAATTGACCGTCTCATAATCTCAGAAGCCCAGGTCAGAGGCTGGAATTACTCCCAGGGAGAAACAAGTGAAAAAGAAGATAGCCGCATTGCCAGTGCTATAGATAAACTGCATCTTCTACCCCTTGCCATCTCCGATGAAAGGGGCTTAACCGTCTCCCAGGTCCGGGCCAGGCTGCGTAAATTCAACAGTCAGATGGGGGGACTGGGTCTGGCCATAATTGACTACCTGCAGATGCTGCAGCTACCAACTGACGCCTACAGCCATCAGAATATAGCCCGCGCTGTTGGTGAGAATGTCCTGCAGCTAAGAAATCTCTCCCTGGAGCTGGAAATACCTATCCTCCTCATATCCCAGATCAGCCGGAGTTTCAAGCAGAGAACGGACAAGAAACCCATTCTGTCCGACCTCAGGGATTCTGGCAATATTGAGGAAATCGCCGATGGAGTCATATTCCTTTATCGTCATGCCCACACCAGCGTAAGCGCTCGAGAAGAGTCCATGGAAGAAGGGAAAGAGCGGGAAACTGAAGTCATAGTAGCCAAAAACAGAGCTGGCATGACCGGCATGGCCAAGTTTTTCTTTGAGGAGGAACATATTAAGTTTATGGATCCAGAGAACCTCTCTCTGGAAAGGAGTATGCCTGACCATGGATAAGGGCCTTGACCTTAAAATCCTGTTTTCCTTCATCCATAGCTATAAAAAACTGCACGAAGAAGGAGTTATAAGTGAGGAGGAACTGGAAAAAATACAGGATATTCTGGATCACCTGGAAAAATACTCCCCTGTCGAGCTACAGGAAAAGTTGGCCCAGATCTTTGCAAAAAACAAATAAATAGCACTCCATATTTTATCTTAATTATTATAT
>PUNT01000244.1 GCA_003551905.1 Halanaerobiales bacterium | reverse complement strand
GTAAGCCAGTCCCAGAAGATAACGAAATTCCATCAGGGAAGGATCCATTTTTCGCCGGCGAGTAGGCCCTTTTCTCAAGACCTCAAGGGCCAGTTCGGGTTTGCCCATGCGAAGAAAGCATGTAGCACCTAGATTAATAATCTCGACCTGCTCCTTGAGCTCCTGGGGCAGGTTCTGTAAAGTTTCAACTGCAGTCTGGAAATCATCATCTTCCATGCAGGCAAGAGCCAGTTTAATAGCAACACCGGCATCATAACCACCTGCCAGATAACCCTCAAAAGCCTGACGGGCCCCAGCAATGTCACCGGTTTTTAACCTGACATCCCCTACTGGCAGGAGAATTTCCCTGATATGAGGCTCTAGATTGCGGGCTTTTTCAAAATATTCCAGGGCTTCGCTGTACTTCCCCTTCTCGAACAGATCCTGCCCCTGGCTGAAAGCAGCAGCAGCCATACCCCGGGGAGATCTACGTCTATAGATTAAGATACCTATAAAAAGGAGCAGGAGTAAAAATCCCAAAGTTACGTTGAAGAAGAATGATATGATGGCTGCTATTAAGAGAATTGCCCGGCCGGTACTGCCAGCAGCAAGGGCTTTTGGCATTTCTTCTTGTACCTGCACCTCCTGTCCTCTTTTTTCCCTTTTGCCTTTTCCCAGATAATTTATGGCATACAGTCCGGTTCCTGGCAATCCTGCTGAAGTATAGGCCCCCCTGGGTCCAATGCCTATTCTGGCTCCTCTGCCACCTGTAGCTATTCCCAGGCCACCTTTGCTCAAATTAAGGCGCAACCCCTTCCCCAGCTTAATTCTCCTTCTAAACCTGATGCTCACGGGATCACCTCCCTTAATCTTACCTAATAAGTTACACAGGCTGACTGGAAATTCCTGCTTATTTTTGCTGAAAACCCCGTCCCAGATCCTTAAGGATCCCTCCTTCCAACCCTACGTAAACATCAGGAACCTCACCCATTATGGTTACTTCCATTACTGGCACTTCATACCCCACGACCACCTCCTGGCTCATGAACGGCACCAGGACCTTAACCCGGGTTACAAATTCCACATATATCCTGTGCCGGGTTTGATTTATTCCTCGCTCCTCAAAAACGTCATATATATTGGGAGGTTCAATGAAACCGACCGGCACCATTTCCAGTTTCATGTGGGGCCCAAAGCCAGCCAAAACCTGCATACCCAAAAGAAGTCCCATGGGGATGTGCACATCTTCCTCACAAACCTCCTCCAGGCTTCTCTGCACCTGATCTATTATGGAAGTTGTAAACTGATTGATACGGGAAATATTGGGCCGCATCAACATAATTCTCCCTTCACTATTTTTCTCATAGGAAATCAGGTCATCATAAGTATAATCATTCTCCATGCTGCTAATGGCATCATTTACTGCCCGGGTGCTCAACCTTACGGCCTGGGCTTCAGCCACCTGCAAAAAAGCCGGCCGCAAAATGAGCTCAATCATAATAACCGGTAGCAGTATGAGCACTATCAATATGATTATAAAACGAAAAGGCCCCCGGATACTGCGCCGGGGGCGGTAAAAATGCCTCAAACTTATCACCCCTACACATGATATGCAGGAGTTTCTTATTGTGTTACAGATAGCCGGGCAAAACGTCTTTTGCCAACTCTTATTATCATGGATGGCTTGGGGCAGATGCGGGTATCCTGATCCTTAACTCTCTCTCCATCAATATAAACAGCTCCCTGTTTTAGCATCCGCCGGCCCCAGCTTCTACTTTCCACCAGCTCAAGTTTGTATAGCAAAGAGATCAGATCAATTTCACCACTTTCATCCAGCCATTCTGCCTGAACAATTTTTTCCGGCATCTGGCTGGGCAGTTCTCCCCGGGAAAATACATTCTCAAACTCTTTTTCTGCAGCCTGGGCAGCTTCATCCCCATGATACATGGCCACAAGATGCCTGGCCAGGAGCTTTTTAGCTTCCATGGGATGAATCTTGCCCTCTTCAATTTCTTTAATAATCTTTTCCAGTTCCCGGGTTTTAAAATCCGTTGTAAGCTTGAAATACCGGACCAGCAATTCATCGTCAATGGACATAGTTTTACCATAAATCTGACCAGGAGCCTCGTTAATACCAATGTAATTCCCCAGGGATTTGCTCATCTTCTGAACTCCATCAGTTCCTTCCAGAAGGGGACTCATAATGAGCACCTGAGGAGTTTGACCATACTCCCTCTGCAGCTGCCGGCCAACCAGGAGGTTAAATTTCTGATCCATTCCCCCCAGCTCTATATCGGCTTTTATGGCCACTGAATCATATCCCTGCAGCAAGGGATAAAAAAATTCCAGTATGGTTATGGGACGTCCTTCCCGGTAACGCCGGGCGAAATCATCTCGCTCCAGCATCCGGGCAACTGTATAGCGGGTAGCCAGTTGCAGGAAATCCTCTGTCTGCCACTCATTGAACCAGCTGCTGTTAAAAACCAGGTTGGTCTTATCAGGATTCAGTATCTTACTGAACTGTTCTTCATAAGTACGGGCATTGGCCAGGACTTCTTCTTGCGTCAGCTGCTGCCGGGTTTCTGCTTTTTCCGATGGGTCACCAATACGACCGGTAAAATCTCCGATAATTAAATATACTTCATGGTTAAGATCCTGAAAGGCTCGCATTATCCGCAGAGGAACCGTATGCCCCAGGTGAATATCCGGAGCAGAAGGATCCAGACCCAGCTTTACTTTCAGGGGTTGACCGGTTTCCTTTGATTTTTCCAGTTTTTTTAGCAGTTCTTCACGGGAAATTATTTCTGCAGTCTCCAGTAAAGTCATGAGTTTATCCTGCTCCAATTCCTGCCACCTCCGGCTAGAAAAAAATAGCTGGGCATAGCCTGCCCGGATAGGTATATTTTAACACAAGAAAGAGGTCATAACAAGAAAAATCAACCTACCTAGCTTGTTGATTTTATGTTATAATTAAAAATTGAAAGGAGGTTTACTGAACAATGGGCCCAAGACAGCAAAAACCTCAGGCAAGAAAACCTGCAGGTAAAACTTTTTTCGTCATATTTATACTTCTCCTTTCCCTTTTCTTCGGCATAGCCATAGGCGCTGCAGCATATATCATCAGGGATACTCCTGATATATCCCAGCTCAATTTTGGTGACTGGAGATCTCCTGAAGCTACCTTCATCTATAATCGGGACGAAGAATTGGTACACCGTCTGTTCCAGGAAAATCGCCAGTATGTCCCTTTGGGTCAGGTTCCCATAGAGCTGCAGCAAGCAGTTATAGCAACTGAAGACCGGCGTTTTTTCAGTCATCACGGTATCGATTTCTGGAGCGTTCCCAGAGCAGCACTGGTGGATATCCGGGAAGGACGCTGGGCCCAGGGCTTCAGCACAATCACCATGCAGCTGGCCCGCAATGTCTACCTGACCCAGAAAAAACATCTGTATCGAAAACTGCAGGAAATTTTTCTGGCCATTCAATTTGAACGACTGTATACCAAGCATGAAATCCTGGAGTTTTACTTAAATGAAATATTCTTTGGCCATTCTGCTTATGGTGTTCAGACAGCAGCCCAGCAGTATTTTGGCAAGGACGTTTCTGAACTTAACCTGGCAGAATCAACCATGCTGGCTGGAATAATACAGGCTCCTAACCGCCTGTCTCCCTACCACAATATGGAAGGGGCCAGAGGGCGGCAGCGAGTTGTTTTAAATACCATGGTAGAACTGGGCTTCATTACTGAAAACGAAGCAAGAGAAGCGGCAGAAGAACCAATCGAACTGGTAGGCCTGGGCCGGGGGGAAGAACAATTTGGCCAGTATTTTCTCCGTTATGTCCGGGACCAGCTCCTGAAGATGTTCGGTCCCCAGGTGGTCTACAGCGGTGGCCTCAGGGTATATACTACCCTGGATAACCGCATGCAGAAAGCAGCAGAAGAAACTATCCAAAAACTCATTGAAGATGGTACCATACCTACAGTGGAGCGGGAAGGTTATGAAGGTGATCCTAAACAGCCTCAGGTTTCCATTGTAAGCATTGATCCGGCCACCGGCCATATCCTGGCTATGGTAGGAGGTCGGGGTGAAGATCAGTGGAACCGGGTAACCCAATCCCACCGCCAGGCCGGATCTTCTTTCAAACCAATTGTTTATGCAGCTGCCCTGGAAAATAGCTACAGCCCGGGTAATGTTCTAAAGGACTACCCTACTGTTGACTTTTCCGAACACACCGCAGTTGAAGAAGGTGATCCATACCGGGCCTGGCCTCGAAATTTTAACGACCAGTACCTGGGTCCCATTACTCTACGGGAGGCCTTAAACCGATCCCAGAATGTAGTAGCTGTCAAACTCCTCAATGAAATTGGCGTTCGCACTGGCATGGATATGGCCCAGCGCCTGGGAGCTCTCAACCTGGTGCCTGATGACCGTAACCTGGGTCTGGCCCTTGGCGGTTTAACCCGGGGAATTACTCCCCTGGAGATGACCCAGATGTTCAGTGTTTTTGCCAATAGAGGAATCAAGACTGAACCCATGGCCATACTCAAAGTTGAAGATAGCCGGGGCAATGTGCTGTATCAGGCCACACCCAACAAAGAAATAGTTATCAGTGAAGAAGTTAACTATTTGATCAATGATATGCTGCAAACAGTAATTACAGACGGTACCGGCCACAGATCAGATCTGGGCCGTCCTGCAGCAGGCAAAACTGGCACCACCAACGATTACACAGATGCCTGGTTTGTAGGTTATACACCGGATGTTGCCACAACCGTATGGGTAGGGGAAGATTACCCCCGGTCCATGCAGTACAACCCCAAAAGAGATAGTGATGGGGAAATAATTATAAATCCTGAAACAGGGAAACCGGATTATCAGGTAACCCTGAGCAGCTGGATTGCCTCCCATATATGGGGGATATACATGAGGGAAGTGGTTAAACCAATGCCAGTTACCAACTTCCCCTCTGCACCCAGCGATATAATCAAAGTTGAAATTGACCCCATTACCGGCAAATTACCCGGGGAATACGCTCCAAAAGTTGTAGAAGAGCTATTCATAAAAGGCACCGAACCCACAGAAAAAGAAACCTTCCATCAGCCCCTGGAGAGCGTGGATATCTGCATTGAATCAGGCCTACTGGCCACACCATCCTGTCCCAGGGATGAAGTTAAAACCCATCAATACCAGCGCTACAGCCATATCAGGGTTGGCACAAATGGTATGCCTGTTCCTCAATTCGATCCCCGAACAGGAGCTCCCATAACTGATGAAAAAGGTGATCTGCTGTACGAATTAAAACCCAGCGAAAGCTGCTGGATTCACGACCCCTATCAGCGGCAGGAAGAACGGGATAAGGACTTCCTGGAACGAATATGGGAATTCCTGCAACCCCGACAGGACTAAAGCAAGAGGCTGCTTAAAAAAGCAGCCTTTTTTATTTACCAAGAATCGGCGTAAAGCCCCTGCTTTTAGGTCTAGTCTTTACCCACACTTGACACCGCAGGGATTATGGTGAGCGCCCCCTGGAGTTGGTAATAATCACATACATTTCGGCAGCCGTTTCTAAACGTTGAATTCCGCGCCAAAGAACCTGAGTACCAGGTAGGCCATCGCTTTTACGTCCTAGGTGCCCACCGATTCTACCTACCATGCGTATTGCTTCTGCTAGTGTAGGAGGTTCATCAGGAGGTTCCGGAGTCTTGTTGGCATAACAGCATAGTGCTTTCCATTCTATATCACTAAAGAATACGGTGCAGGAAGCATCTGGTGTTTCCCGCCCTAGCATGGTTAAGTGATAAATTCTCCAGGCTACTACCATGTCAACCCCAATACAGGCTTCAAGACTGG
>PUNT01000053.1 GCA_003551905.1 Halanaerobiales bacterium | reverse complement strand
CGAATAAAGAAGCAGGAGGTGTTATTAATGCGGATAAACTGCAGACAGGTTTTTGCCTACATCCTGTCGCTGCTCTACTGGCATTGTTGCTCATACCTGGTGGTGTTATTGCTGCTGAATACTGGCAAGGATTTTACTTCCAGCCTGACTTTTCTTTCATCTATCAGGTTGAGCAGGGCGATGAGGGAACCGGCGAAGTAATTGACTTTGATTTTTCCATGGGATTCTCAGAACCTGAAGAAGGGAAATTGAAAGCAGAGTGGGAAGGAGAGTTTCCCATGGGAGACGAGACTTTCCCCTTTGCCGGTGATTTTGTCGCTACCAAGGACGAAGATTACCTTATGAAACTCTTTGAAGAAGGAATGGGAAAAGACTTAGGAGGTTCACTGCTGCTATCTATTCTAGCTCCATCTTTTACTTTGTTTGGCTTTGAGCCTGATGAAGAAGTCGACATGGACAAGTTCCAGATTGAGTTAGAACTTGGCAGGGAATATGAAGTGGTGCAAACCTTCCAGGCCGGTGAACCTGAAGATCCCATCATGCAGGAGATGCAAATGGAAGTTAAGATAGTGGATAAAGAAACATTCAATGTTCTGGACAAAGAGACACAAGAAGAAGTGTCAATTGAAGGTTATCTGTTCGAAATTACAGCTGACACAGATGACTTTGAGGAGATAGAGCATTATAGGATGGAGATTCTTGTTGCCCCGAATATTCCCTTACCTCTCTACATTCTGCAGGAGGTTACCCAGGTAATGCCTGACTATGGTGAGTACAAAGGTAGGGGGCTCATAGAACTTAAGGAACTTCAAACACCTTGAAAAAGTGTGATTTAAAGGGCAGTAGAAGAATAAATAGCAAACAAGAATATAGGCCCCTGTTTTAGGGGCCTATTATAGCGAAATACTCAATAAATGGGGCCAGGAGGAAGAACAGTGAAAATTCACCAAGAGGATAAGAACATGCTGCCGGACAGCCATTTTATACCCGGTGAGTTGGCCCTAATAGTACCGGGTAATAAAGGCCGCCTTCTAGATGGCAGGCGTACTCCTGGAATTATTGAAGAATTTGATCTTTCCAGTGCCATGTTTAGATGGCGTATTACTGATTTTGAGGATAAAGGACGTATTTGGATTATGCCGGCGGAAAAAATCACTTCTTTTCAACTGGAAAAAGGTAGCATAAAATTAACAGAAGAGGAACTTCAACAGATAAAAAAGAGAGTTTTAGAACTGGATATCCCACTATGTATAGATAATAGAAAAACGAAATTTAGGGAAACTGCTGGGGAAATAAAGCAGAGTCAGGATTTTGCAGAAGCCTGGCTGAAGAAAAGTTCTAGATTTCTGGCTGCTGGCAAGAAACTTGATTTTGCCCGGCCTGTTCTCATAAATGAGCTGGCAGAAGATCTTTTAGAATACATGCTTGAGTTAGAGCTGTTGAATCTGGAAAAGAGAACAGCACATGATCTGGTATTGAACCCCTTTTCAGGAGAATGGATTAAAGGCATGGAAATTGTCCTGGCGGAGATGGGAATATTGCCATTTCAAGGGAAAATACCCAGAACCCGGGATATTTTTACCGGAGAAGGATGCAAAAAGTTGAGAAAGAAATATATAATAAAGAGGCTAGCTTTTCTTCAGGCTTACTTCAAGTTGCAAGGCATTTCTGAAGTAGTGCTATACAGGGGGATGAGTACAGAAGGGCACTGGCAGGAATTAGAGCGAACTTTTTTGTCCTGCACATTTTCTTTGGATGTGGCCAGAGGCTTTAGTGTCTTTGAAAGAGAGAGTCGTTTTAAGAACTCTTATCTGGTTAAACTCACAGTTCCGGTCGAAGATATTTTTATGACCTGCCTGGAAACTAAGGAGATGTGTCATCAGTACCAGGAAGCTGAAGCACTTGTTCTTTATACTAAAAAGTTCATTCTTTGATTGGGGGAAAGCATGGATGCTGGCAGAGATGAAAGAAAAACCTGATCCCCGGATATTCCAACTATGGATGCTGCAGGGAGTACTTATAGGAGTACTATTTGCCCTGGGACCCCTTGTTTATTTAATATTGTCTGGAATTTTTGGTTGGCCCTGGGCTCCGGGAATAATGGGGTTGAGCCTGGTAGTTCTGCTCACACCCATTTTTTCCTATACTGTTGCTTCGATGAGACTCAAAAAAACAGGCTTTACTTTGGATGAGCATGGTATTGAATTACAAAAAGGACTTATTAGTACCAAAAGAATTTATCTTCCCCGGCAGAAAATAGTTTCAGCTGCCATAGAAACAACTTTTCTTATGGAACTTTTCAATCTTTCAGCGCTTATAATTAGAACTCAAGCCAATTTATTCAAGATAACAGGACTTAATGAAGCAATGGTGAAAAAACTATCTCAAGAACTTGACTTGTACCCTGAAACTGAGGGAGGTGAGCCCAGTGGAAGAACCGAAGCGACAGCACCCCATTATGATTTTGATGATTATGAGTGAACATATAATCCCTTTTGGTTTTTCCCTGATTCTGGGTATATTCCTCTCCATAAGAGAAATTTGGGCTTTGCTTGTTATCCTCTTCATTATATTTTTAATGCTCTTTATTTTTGCCTATATAAAATGGTTTATGTTTACCTATCAAATTGGGCAGAAAGAGCTTGTGATAAGGTGGGGAGTCCTGGCTAGAAGGGAAATTACAGTATCTGCTGATAACCTCACAGATTTAGAGGAGAGCACTCCTTCAATAGCTGGTTTCTTCGGGGTTTCTTCCCTGGGAATAGAAGTGGAAACTGGCGAACAAAAAGAAAATGTCACCCTGGGTTTCATTCCCAAAACAGATAAAGAAAAGATAAAGATGATTTTGCAAGAAAAAGAAATGCCGGATGAAAAAATTGAAGAAGGACTGGAAATTATGTATGAAAGGCCAGCACAGGAGCAAAGAGTTTTGGCTTCTTATCAGGTGGAAAATAGTGATATCATTCTGGCCGGAGCTACTTCAGGGCGGTTTTTTATGGCTATAATGGTTATCAGTTTTGTCCTGTCTCAGGTGCAGACATTTTTACCAGGGCGGTTCATGGAGTTGGTCAAGGAATTGTTTGCTGGAGCAACCCCCGTGGCAGTTATTGTACTCTTGTTGCTGGTATTATTTATGGCCTGGGTAGTTTCAACTTTCATTTATTTTGTTCAGTATTGTGGTTTTACCGTGGAAAGAAGAGAAGAAGAGCTTGTGATAAAGCGAGGATTGTTGGAGCAGAAGGAGGTCAGGATTGGGATACATAATATACAGGCCCTGGTAATGCATGAAGGTTTGTTAAGACAGCCCTTGGGATTGTTGTCACTGGAAGTCAGGGCGACTAAAAATTCTGGAGAAGGTAGTAAAAATGTTATTGTTCATCCTTTGATTAGAAGTTCGCAATTACCATTCTTTCTGGAACACATACTGCCGGGTTACCGTTTCACCTATACTCTAAATTCCTTGAACCCCCAGGCATACATGCTGTATTTTATACAGGTTATGCCCTTGATAATGCTTGTATCTATTCCCTTTATTTTCCTGCCATACGGGTTTTTAATAGTGCTGGCGCTACTGGCAGGAGGATTAATTTATGTTAATAACGCTTTCACTGATACGGCCTATGCTTTTGAAGAGAATAAATTGATCCTAAGATACAGAACATTATCTCGGTTTACAGCAATCATCCCCGTGGGGAAAATTCAGGCTCTGGAAATAAGCCGGAGCCCAATCTTGCAGGGGCGAGATCTGAATACAATAATTCCCTACATTATAGGTGAAGCAGGTAAAAATTCTTTTCCTCTTTATGGGCTGGGAAATGATGCAGTCTGGCAAATCAGGCAGTGGTTTATCCACTGGCAGAAAAGTAGATAGGCTGGGCAAAAATATTTATATATATTCCTGGTACGCTTTGCGAAGAAAGTCGAAGAGGATAATACCCTGTCAGTGTAGAAAATATTAAAAACATGCTTGAGAATGGGGGGATCTAAGTTGGAAAAGCATAAAACAGTTCTGGGAATAAATGAAAACCTGGAAGGTGCTTTATGTTATGTTTTGTTCTTTATATCCGGTATATTTTTCCTCATAATGGAGAAGGAAAGTAAATTTGTCCGCTTTCATGCTATGCAATCCACAGTTGTATTTTTAATTCTATTTATTGTTTGGGGTTTGTTGGGCTGGATTCCCATACTGGGGCTTATTATTACCCTTATTTTGCGGATTGGTGGAATAATACTATGGCTATTCCTCATGTATATGGCTTTCAAGGGTGAGAAGTTTATGCTGCCGGTGATTGGTGATTTTGTGGAAGAACAACTGGGCAAAAAAGAATAGAAGGTTGGATAAATGAATAGAGAAAGCAGAGAAACTCCGCCTTTCAATGGCGGAGTTATCTATTATAGTTAGGTTGTAAGTGCAGGTAATGGTCATATGGTGTCGAAAAATTGATAAAAGTATTTACTTGTGGGGAGGAGATTGCGTGAAAATACTCCACACTGCTGATGTTCATTTACAGGAAGTTGGCGATGAAAGATGGAGGGCTTTGCAAGAGTTAATATTAGCAGGCAAGAAAGAGAGTATTGATGTTTTGATAATCAGTGGAGACCTTTTCCACAGAGGAGTTGATGCTGAGAATTTGCGAACTGATATCCGGGAAGTTTTTTCTAACAATGGTTTTCAGGTGCTGATAATTCCTGGCAATCACGATATCAATTCATATACAAAAGGTTTATATTTTGGTGAAGATGTGACCATAATCAGTGACCTGGAAAAACCTTGGGAAAAGGATGGTGTGAAGATCTGGGGTATGCCTTTTGAAGAAGGTGGGATAGAAAAGACTCTGGAAAATCTGAAAAAGCTAAAATACATGACTGAAGAGGGGATGAATGTACTCCTGTATCATGGAGAATTACTGGATTTTTCCTTTCCCCGGCAGGACTTTGGCCCGGAAGGTGATGCCCGCTATATGCCGTCCCGGCTTTCCTTTTTTGCCGGGTTGCGGTTATCCTATGTGCTGGCTGGGCACTATCATTCTCACTTTAACATCTGGCAGTTGGATGATAAAGGATATTTTGTTTACCCGGGCTCACCGGTGTCAATTACTCGCAAAGAAACTGGTATACGGAAAGCCAACCTTTTCCGGTTGGGAGAGCATCCTGAAGAGTACCTGTTGAAGAGTACACTTCACTATGAAGAAATAATAGTGGATCTCAGCCCCTGGGGAGACCAGGAGCCCCTTTCTTTGATCAGGGGAAAAATCACCTCCCTGCCAAATAGTGCCCGGGCAATTCTCAGGGTACGGGGGTTTATCAATGGAGAAAAGCTGGGCATGACTGAAAAAGAACTTATCAGTGAAATAAGAAAAATTGCTGATCAAAGGTGTGCAGTACAGGACCAGCACTTTGAATTTAGGGATATAAGAATGGTTTTGGAGGATGACCTTTTTAAATTGTTCAGTGAAAGGCTAGAAAAACGAGATTACAGCCATGAGTTGAAAGAAGATATCAGAAATCTAGCAATCAGGGCTATGCAGGAGGTGAAATCATGAAAATTTCCGAATTCCAGATCACCAGGTATGGCCCTCTCAAAGCAGAAAGATATCTATTGTCTGATTTTAACCTGTTCTGGGGGAAAAACGAAGAAGGAAAAACATTGACCATTGATGCTTTGATAAAAATGCTTCTGGGAAAAGTTAGAGATAGAGATTTCTTCAATATAAACCGAGTTGAAGAAATGCCAGAAGGATATATGATCCTGGAAGGTGAACAAGGCACAGTTAAGTTGCCGGAAAGGGGACTTCTCACAGACGAACTGGACTTAACTCCCCAGGAATTCCGCAATATATTCGTTATTCGCAACAGCGACCTTTCCCTG
>PUNT01000257.1 GCA_003551905.1 Halanaerobiales bacterium | reverse complement strand
CAACAGCAAAAAGGGCAAAACCTTCTCCCATAGGAGAATACAGTTGAATATTTTTTTCACTATTTGCTGATTTCATTTCTGCTTACCCCCAATAATGATAGTAAACACTTTCAATTAAGTTAACGGCTAATAGTTACTATTTATTAAATTCACCCTTAAAATGATTGGGGATTTGCCCATGAAACTCTTCTGCCAGAATATCCATCAATATTTCGTCAAACTCCTGCCCACCAACTATTACGGCTTTGCGGCGACGACCAATCTCCTTGAAGCCAATTTTTTCATAGCAACTGATGGCTGCTTTGTTGAATGAATAAGCTCCCAACATAATATTATTTAGATTGAGTATGTTGAAGGCAAAGTCAAGAAGCAAATTTGTGGCTTCCTGTCCATAGCCTTTATTCCAATATTCTTTATTACCAATAAAGATTCCAAATCCGCCTCGCCGGAATACCATATCCACATCACTCAGTCCACAGTTTCCCAGTAATTCATCTTTTTTAAGATCAATAATGGCAAAAGTATAACCTTCTTTTGCAAGTCTTTGCAGAATTTCTTTTTCTCTTTCCTGGGTAATTAACATCCTGGCATTGCCCAGATTTATGGAAATTTCAAGATCATTCAACCACCGGGTGTATTTTTCAGCATCCTCAATATTGATAGGTGAAAGATAGCATTTTTCTCCTATGAACTTTTTGAAATATCTTCCCATCATTTTTCCTCCTTCATACTTTTAAGTTTTTTTACTTCCAATTCCAGAACCATCCAACAGTTTCTTTTCATCCCTCATATGTTTATAAATCTACATGGCTAATTCATGTGCTGCCAGTCCAGTTGCAATTGATTTCTCATACAACTCTTCCTTGGCTTTGATTTCCAACCTCAATAGAGATTATAACCAGCACATCAGGGTCTTGCTTGAACAGCTTGGCAGCTTGCTTATAAGTATCTTCTACACCATTCTTGGTATTACCATTGGACCAACTTACTTCAACAATATAAGACAAACTCCTCAAGGTAAACAAAAACTGATGTGGAAACTCATAATGGAGGTGTTTTACTTGCCAAAAAAAAATATTCTTCTAACAGGCTTGCCCAGAAGCGGTAAAACTACCGTCATAATAAAAATTGCCGAATACCTTAAGGGAGATTGTTGTGGGTTCTTTACCAGGGAAATCAAACACCATGGACGACGCCAGGGGTTCCAAATAGTATCGGTGGCTGATCCCTGCCAAAAGAAAACACTGGCTCATGTTTCTTTTTCTTCAAAATACAAGGTCAGCAAATATGGGGTGGCGCCTGAGGCCCTGAACCCATTTATAAAAGAACTCTACAAAAACATGGAAACAAAAAAAATGGCTCTTCGCTATTTAGTGTGGGTAGTTAATTTATTTCCTGGAATGATAATTTTCCTCCAACCAGATAAATCATAGCGATAAGATTGTTTATAGTTCGATATCCCCGGGCTCTTCTTTTTGCAGCTTGGATCAAACTGTTTAGGCCTTCTAAAATACCATTGTTAATTCTCGAATTAAACCACTGAACAATTCCTGCCCAATGTTCCTTAATCGTAGCAGCAGCTTTTTTCATCGGTTCAAGTCTACTATGCGTCGCCCAGAAATACCATTTTTGAAGAAAGAATGGAGCTTCTGCTGGTTCTCGCTCAAAAAACTCCTGGAAGGCCAATTTTAAGTGATAAGCCCTTAATGTTTTGATATTCAGTTGCTTTAGGTCATCTAGTTTCTGTTCTTGTTTTTTCGTAAGATTGTCAGGATTCTTTAGCCATATATAACGAGTAGCTTTAAGTAATGCTATTTCTACTTGTTCTTCCCGGCGGACCTGATCCACAGCATCATTTATGATCTTCATGATGTGATACCTATCAAAGGTTATATCAGCATTAGGAAAATTGCTTTCTATGCCTGCAATATAAGCAGGAGACATATCCACACAAAAATCAGTGACTTTACTGGGAATACCTTTATGATCTTCGAAATCACTCTTAAATTGAGCTATTGCTTCTGCTTTCTTACCCGGAGTAGTAAATATTACCTTAGACCTTTCTAAATCAACAAATATGCTGCAATAATTATGACCTTTGCTGCGGGAAGTCTCATCAAGCCCAACTTTTGTTACATCTGAAAAATCTTCTTTACCCCTTGCTTGATCAACATAATGATGAATTATCCGCCAGATACGGGTATCATGCTCTTTCACTAACTGGGCAATTGGACCTACAGGCATTTCCTTGGCCAAAGTCATTATGTATGCTTCAAACATTAATGTAAAACCCGATTTTGGACGCCCCCATGGGACTTTCACAGTTTTTACTCCATGTTCAGGGCACCTAACCCTTGGAACCCTTGCGTGAAGATAGGCCTTATGTTGGAAAAAATCTAAATGCCTCCAGGTTTTTTCTTCAGTGTCATGGGGTTTACACTCAGCTTGACCGCACTCAGGACAGGGGAATTTACTGCCTTTTGGAAAATCCAAATACAGATCCAATCGGTTATTAGTTGCATCAAATTTGCTTTCCACAACTCGCCATGGTGGAGTTAAACCTAAAGCTTGTTGGAAGATATCAATATCTCTCACAGGAATCACCTCGTTATCATCTTACCATATTCCTGTGAAGTTACCCACATTAAATAGCGAGGAACCAAATATTCTTTAAAGGAAACCCTCTTTCTGCTTTTTCCTTGATCAGGTTATGGGCTGATAATTTCCCGGCCGCATAACAAGTTTGAAGAGGTTGATAACATGTGGTTGGTTGGAGGCGGTACAAGTCCTGGCAGTGGGTTGCCCACTATTTACCAATCGGGCAGGATTACGGCAAATTTTATCAGGAAAAAATATGATCTGGATTATGAGTTTGCTGCTAGCAACCTGGAGAGAAATTTTCCAGAGGACAGATATGAAAAATATCTTTAATGAGGGGGATCAATTTAAAAGATGATGGTTTCCATCATAGCAGCAGTTTCACAAAATGGTGTAATAGGCCGGGGAGGTTCAATGCCCTGGCGAATCCCTGGTGAGCAAAAACGATTCAGGGAGCTGACCTTGCATAAAACTGTGATAATGGGAAGAATTACCTTTGAAGAGATAGGTAAACCCCTGCCGGGGAGGAAAACTGTGGTTATCTCCAGGACCAAGGAATATAATTTTCCTGACTTGCTCACAGTTAAATCCCTGGATGAAGCATATGATCTTCTAAGAGGAGAAGAAGAAGTGTTCATTGCCGGGGGTGGTCAGCTCTACAAATCTGCAATGCCCCATGTCTTTAGAATCTACCTTACTCTGATCCATAAAGATTTCCCGGGTGATGTTTATTTCCCTCCTATAAAAAAAGAGCAATTCTGCAAGATATTTGAAAAGAGTGTTCCCGGACCAATTCCTTACACTTATTATACTTATGAACGGGTATGAGGGACTGTTGAAAAAAATTCCCGGCTAGCCGATACTAGAAGCAAAAGGCCGGGAAAGGTGGGGATAAAATTGATTGTCAGCCAGCTGGCTGGCTACTCCATACAGGCCAGTCAGCAGCAAGTTAAAGATTCGCTGCAGGTAGGGTTGACCAGAATGGCAATGGACACTGCTCAGCAAAAGGGAGAGCAGTTGGTAGAAATGCTGGAAGAGTTCAGCCAGGAAATGGAGAAAGCCCTGGAACCGCACCGGGGCGTTCACATTAATGTCAGAAGGTAAATGATAGGTTTAATCTGGGAGAAAACAGCAATCAGCGTAGGCTGATTGCTGTTTTAATTGAGTCATATTTTTTAAAAAATAATCTCCATTTGCTGATTAAAATAAGGTTGAAAAAACTACAGAAAATTTTCCGGGTTTTCAGCAAATTTATTCAGAAAACTCTCTCTTGGCCAGTTCCCGGTCCAAAAATAGTACACCGGGAGTGTTATCACCGGTAAGTTTTACTTCATCCAGAAGTTTACCCATGGTAGCTTCTTCTTCCACCTGCTCTTCTACAAACCACTGCAGGAAATTTACAGTTGGATGATGTTTCTCTTCCTGAGCTAGCTCTAAAATTTGATGGATGAGTTTGCTAACGAGTTGTTCATGTTCCAGGCTCAAGCGGAAAACTTCTTCCAGGCTGGAGAAATCAGTCCGGGGGTCATCAAAGCCGGTGATCTGTGGTGTTTCTCCAATATCAGCAAGGAAGTTGAAGAATTTCATGGCATGAAAGCGTTCTTCGGCAGCTTGAGCTATGAAGAAGTTGGCAAAACCATCCAGGCTTCTCTGTGAGCAAAAAGCAGCCATGGCCAAGTAGTAGTGGGCAGAAAAGAATTCATGCTTGATTTGCTCATTTAATTTTTTTATTAGTTCTTTTGAAGGCAAAGCCAGTCACTCCTTTATAGTCTAGAATACCATTATTTTACCATGCTAATAAATGATTGGCAAATCAGCTGAGATTATAGGGGTTAGTGCTAGTCTATCTGGTCATGAAGAAATGGTTGGATATTCACCTTTACAGACCCAATTCCTAGAAGGAAATTATGCTGTTAATCTGTTAGGATGGGAGGACCTTTTGACATAAGGATTGAGTCCTGATAAAATAGAACTGACCAGTCAGTTCTATAAATGTTTAAAATATTTCAAGGGAGTGGCAGCATGGATAAAAGAAACCGGGAAAAGTATTCACGGATAATCAATGCTGGAGTCAATATTTTCATGCGCAAGGGTTTTTATCAGACTACTGTTGAAGAAGTTGCCCGGGAGGCTGGAGTTGGTAAAGGAACTGTTTACAACTATTTTGCCAACAAGGAAGCTCTCTTCCTGGCAATAATTGATGATGGTATTGAAAACCTGGTGAATTATGTGGAGGAGAGCCGGGACAAAAATACCGATCCTCGGGCACAGCTGCAGCAAGCCATAAGAGCTGTGCTGGATTTCTTTGCTCATCACCGGGAATTCTGTATTTTTTTGGTCAGGGAACATTTTAGTTATAGTCATAGCCTGCGGGATCAGGTTGAAAAGTTTCATCAACAACACAATGCCATTTTTCGGGATATACTGGAACAGTGTAAAGAGAAAGGGCTTTTTGACCTGGAATACCTGGATACCCTGACAGCAGGTATTACCGGGGCAGTTTTTTCTTCTGCTTTTTACTGGTTTATGTTCAGAGAAGAATTTCCTGTTAATAAGATATATCAAACAATCGAAGAGATGTTTTTTAATAACCTTTTTGGTGAGTGATCTGGCAAAATTTGGATTATCAGTGGAACAGGTAAAAAGAACGGAGGACAATACCATGTATATTGAAAAAAAATATATTTTCATACTGGTCCTGATTGTTGTGCTTCTCCTGGGAGGGTGGGGATGGTTACGAGTCCTGCAGATGGAGAGCAACAATCAGAAGATGGAAGAACTCTCTGAACAGATTGGTCTGCTGCAGGAGATAATCATGCAGGAGGATGGTCTGGAGAAAATTGGCAGTTCAGGAGAAGAATCCAGTGATGAAATGCCTTTGCAGGTGAAGGTATCTCGGGCTCGCTCAATGCCTGGAGAAAAAAGTATAACCTACGACGGTATTATTGAACCCAGCAATACTGTGAATATAATTCCCCGGGTTCCTGGAGAGGTGGCAGAAGTTCTGGTAGAAGAAGGTGATAGAGTTCAGGAGGGCGATGTTCTCCTGTGCATGGATACCAGGACTGGATAAAGAGATCATCGATAAAATTGCTCAACCCTCCTTGCCAGACCTGGATGAACTGGAAGATGCCAACCCCTGGCCTTGGGGACTGGAACAAATGCAGGAAATAGCCCTGGAAAACCGTCCGGAGATTGCCAAGAGCAAACTGGGGGAAGAACTTGCCCAGATTGAGCTGGAAGAAGCCCGGAGCAGCCGCTTTCAATTGAATTT
>PUNT01000030.1 GCA_003551905.1 Halanaerobiales bacterium | reverse complement strand
GGAGACGAAAAAGAACGGGAACGGCTGAAAAATATGGTTACCAATTTCAAGCCACCAAAATCTGGTGTTATCGTAAGGACAGCTGCTGAAGGAGCTACAGAAGAGCAGCTTAAGCGAGATTTAAGGTATCTTGAGCATCAAAGGAAAAAGGTTATGGGGGGAAAGAGAAAGAACAAAGCTCCCTACCTTTTGTATAAGGATATGGATCTGGTACAGAGGGTAGTACGGGATACTTTTACAGAAGATTTCAACCGGCTGGTAGTTGATGATATGGAAGCTTACAAGGGAATCCTGCAGCTGGTAGGGGTAATAGCTCCTCATCTGAGGAGCAAGGTGGAGCTATATCAAGGAGCTATACCCATTTTTTCCCGCTATACTGTGGAGGAGGATATAAATAAAGCCTTGCAGCGGAAGGTCTGGCTCAAAAGTGGTGGATACCTGGTTATAGATCCCACAGAAGCATTGACTTCTATTGATATAAACACGGGGAAGTATGTAGGCAAACGCAACCTGGAGGATACAATTTTAAAAACCAATCTTGAAGCAGCCAGGGAGATTGCCCATCAACTCAAGCTCCGGGATATTGGTGGAATAATAATTATTGATTTCATTGATATGGAAAAAGAAGAAGACCGGAACAAAGTCCTGGGGGTGTTCCAGAAAGAAATTGAGAAGGATAAAACCCGGGCAGCTATCATGGGCATAACCAAGCTGGGTCTGGTGGAAATGACCCGGAAAAAAGTTAAGCAGGGTATAGGTGAATACCTGCAGAGGGAATGCCCCTATTGCCAGGGGACTGGACGCATCCTGACTGCTGAAAGTGTTGCACTGGAGGCCATTCATCAGCTGAAAAAGTGTATGAGCAGAGAAAAATTTAATGCAGTTCTAATAGAGGTTCACCCGGAAGTAGCTTCCCTGATAATTGGGCCCGGTGGAAAGAATTTAAGAAGATGGGAGGAGAATCTGGGCAAGGAGATCTATGTCCGGGGCAATGAGAGTTTGCATCTGGAGGAAATAAATTTTGCTAAGACAGGGAGTAGGGAAGAACTGGCTGGAATAGCCGCACCGGTAAACAAAGGAGATCGCCTGAATGTTATAATTCAGAGCCAGCATACTCAGAACCCTGAGGATGGTATTGCCCGAATTGAAGGTTTTGTTATTGACGTAGTGGGTGCAGGGAGCAAGGTAGAGGAAGAGGTAGCAATCAAAATTGAAGAAGTATACCGGACTTTTGCCATGGCCCGCATTGTTGACAAGGATTGAATATTTGTGCTACAATACTTCTTGTAATGTGGGAGGAGGTGCGAAATTGTACGCCATAGTCAACATAGGTGGCAAGCAGCAACGAGTTGAAGAAGGCAGGTTCATAAAGACAGAAAAAATATCCGGCGAAAAAGGCGAGAAAGTTGAATTCAATGAGGTCCTGGCAATAAATAAAGAAGGGGATATGATTACCGGTAAACCTTTTATTGCAGGGGCAAAAGTAGTGGGTAAAATACTAGAACAGGGTAGAGAAAACAAGATTACTGTTTTTAAATACAAACCCAAAAAGGATTATAGGAGGAAAGCCGGCCACCGCCAGGCTTTTACCAGGGTTCTTATAGAAGCAATTGTAGTTCCTGAAGAGGAATGATAGAAGTTATTTTTTATGAGGATAGTAAAGGTTTCCTGACCGGTTTTTTAATTAAAGGGCATTCAGAGTATGCAGAAAAAGGTAAGGATATCATCTGTGCTGGAGTATCCAGCATTGCACAGGCAATAGTATTGGGCTTAGAAGAGGTAGCTCGTGTTAAGGTTGAACTGGAAAAATCAGAAGGTAAACTGACCTGTCATGTGGCAGGAGATTATGAAAGTAATGTTCCCCAGGCCCTGCTGAAGACATTGCAGCTGGCCCTTGATGATTTAAAAGAGAGTTACCCGGATTATATAAGAATTTCTTCGGAAACTGTTAGGGGAGGTGTGAAGGATGAGAATTGATTTGCAATTGTTTGCCAAGAAGAAAGGTGTTGGCAGTTCCCGGAATGGTCGGGACAGCGAATCCAAACGCCTTGGGGTAAAGAGCCATGACGGCCAGCTGGTTACAGCCGGCAGCATTATTATCCGGCAGCGAGGAACCCGTGTTCGGCCTGGCCACAATGTAGGTTTGGGGAAGGATTATACAATTTTTGCCAAGATAGATGGTAGAGTATGTTTTGAGCAAAAAGGTAAGAATACCAGACAGGTTAGTGTTTATACCGCATAAGATAAAGCGGGGGTGACCCGCTTTATTTTTTTCTACATAATAGCGTTGCAAATACTGAAAAATATTTTAAGACTGAACTGATCTGCTTGTTTTTCTGTAGATTAGCTCCTGAATAAATTCTTTTTCTAAGGTCTTTTCCTTCAGCAAGAAAGGATATGAAAAATAAATGTAGAATAGATTTTTGATGGAGATAGTTGTTAGATATTTTTTTATGTCTGAATTTAACGGAAAAGGGCTAGTTTTTCAGGGGGTTAAGGGTTATAATGAGAAAGTGGACCAATTTTATACTCAAACATCCAGTAAAAATAATTGTAATCCTGATAACCATATCGGTATTTTTTGCTTTACAAATCCCCGATATAAAAGTTGAAACAGGATTGGAAGACCAGTTGCCTCCGGATATTCCTGAAGTTCAATTCCTAGAAGAGGTCAATGAAGTATTTCCTGAAACCAGAGATTATGCACTAATAACCCTCATGATGCCTGAGGGAGAGCATGTTTTTCAGAAAGAAGCTCTGGAAAGAATTTATAACCTATCCCAGGGAGCTTCTAAACTTCCGGGTGTTGTAGAGGTAATGTCAATTACTCATTTCCAGGAACTGGTTTATACTGGCTTTGCTATTTCTACAAGGAAATTATATGATCCAGAGGATATCTATGCTGATACAATAGAGGGATTTCGCCAGGAAGTGGAAGCTGATCCGGTCCTCTCCCGGGGTTTTTTAGGGGCCAATGGTCAGGGGACCATGATTATGATTGTCGCTGACAGGGAAAAAGCGGATCTGGGGGAGAGCTTTGTTAGAAAACTGGAGGCCCTGGTGGAGGAAACTGATGGTCCGGGAGAAGCTTTTACCGGGGGTAAAATTGTTATCGATACCCTGGTAGGGGAAATAATAATGGATGACCTCATGCGATTATTGGGCTATGTGGTTCTGGCCATAATTTTGATTTTATTTTTAAGTTTTGGGACCTTCTGGAGTGTCGTTTTGCCCTTGCTTACAGTTTTTTTAAGTGCAGTCTGGACCGTTGGTATTATGGCAATTTTCCAGATCCCAATTTCCCTCTCCACCGTTATAACCCCGGTGCTTTTGAGTGCTGTGGGAACAGCATACTGTATCCATATTATAAACAAGTACTATGAGGAATTACTGGAAACCACTGATCGCAGGGCTCTTATACACAAATGTACCAGCAGTGTTGGTTTTGCTGTCTTTATGTCCGGGGTAACAACATTTGCCGGTTTTATGTCCCTGGGCATATCCAGAATTCTGCCAGTGCGGACGCTTGGCCTGGTAGCAGGTTTGGGCGTTGCCATAGTGCTTTTCTTTGCTTTGACTCTCCTACCAGCTATGCTGGCTATCCTGTCATTGAGGAAGAAAAGTCGTGGTATATACTTTTTTAATAATTTGATAAGCAAGTTTCTCAGCAGCATTGGCAATATTATCAGCCGCAAAAAATGGGTGGTGGGAGTTTTCCTGGCTATCCTGGCAGCCATAGCAATTATGGGAATGCCCCAGCTCACAACTGATGCAGATCATATAGGTACTTTGCCGCAAGAGCATCCACTACGCAGGTCCTTTGACCTGCTCAATGATCATTTTATTGGCACAACCCAGCTACAGCTTGTTATCCAGGGAGAGCCAGGTGATCTTGCCCGACTGGAAACTCTTGAAGGTCTGGAAAAGATGGAGCAGAAGTTAAATAAAGAAGATAACATAGGACTTGTTCAATCCTCCAATCTGTATATAAAGATGATAAATCAGGCCATATCCGGGGGAGATCCTGAATATTTTAGGCTGCCTGATGATCAGGAAGAACTTGATTTTTTCCTGGCAGTTCTGGAAATGGGTGGTCTGGAAGAGATAGAGCGGTACATTACTCCTGATTATTCCGGGGCAAATGTGATAATATATTTACAATTGCTCAATGCCAGGGGAGTCAGGGACACCATGAACAAAATTAATGTCTGGGCCCAGGAGCACCTGCCGGAAGATGTGGAATATTCACTAACAGGGATGGGTTATCTCTTCCTGGTTATAAATGATCTTTTGGTTCAAGGGCAAATCAAGAGCCTGATCCTGTCCCTGGTCCTGGTATTTGCCATTGTTTCACTCTTGCTCCGCTCACTGGCCAAGGGGCTATTTTCACTCCTGGCTTTGAGTTCAGCAATTTTGATGAATTTTGGCATCATGGGATGGTTTGGCATACCTCTGGACCTGGCCACTGTTACCATTGCCAGTATTGCAGTGGGCATAGGAGTGGATTACTCCATACACTTTTTGAATCGATTGAAGGAAGAACTAAAAACCTTTACACTGGAAAGAGCCATAACCAGGACAATTTTAACAGCAGGCAAGGCAATTTTAATTAATGCCCTGGCTGTTATGCTGGGTTTTCTGGTTCTGATTTTTTCCACTTTCCAGACCTTAAGCCATATAGGTATACTGGTTGCCATAACAATGTTCACATCCAGTGTGGGGGCATTGACAATACTGCCTTTTGCCTTACTGTATATCCGTCCTTCTTTTTCTAGAAAAGGGGAGTGAAAAAGTTGTTCCTGGATGAAACTCTTATAAAAGTTGCTGGCGGCAAAGGTGGCGATGGTGTGATCAGTTTTCGGCGAGAAAAATACGTCCCTCGCGGTGGCCCTGATGGTGGAGATGGTGGCCGGGGGGGACATATTATTTTGCAGGTGGATGAAGGTTTAAATACCCTGGCTTATTTCCGCAACCGAAAAAACTTCCAGGCCTCAGATGGTTCTGCCGGTCGGGGAGGGAACAAGCACGGTGCTCAGGGGAAGGACTTGATTCTCAAGGTGCCTCCCGGCACTGCAGTTTACAACAATGAAACTGGGGCCCTGGAAGCAGACCTGAAAGAACCCGGGCAGGAATACCTGTTGGTCCGGGGAGGGACTGGTGGTAAAGGTAATGCTCGCTTTGCCACTTCAACCAACCGGGCACCCAGGAAGGCAGAAAAAGGTGAAGAAGGGGAATACAAAGAAATCAGGCTGGAGTTAAAGCTCCTGGCAGAAGTTGGGCTGGTAGGTTTACCCAATGCCGGGAAATCAACTCTCCTATCGAAAGTCTCCAGCTCCCGACCGAAAATTGCTTCTTACCCTTTTACAACCCTGCAACCCATGCTGGGAGTGGTGGATTATCAGGAGGGAACCATGGTTTGGGCTGATCTGCCGGGTTTGCTGGAAGGAGCCCATAAAGGAGTAGGGTTAGGGCATAGATTTTTAAAGCACATAGAACGTACCAGGGTTATCCTGTTCATAATTGACGGGTCTGGCCTGGCTGGCCATGATCCCATGGAGGCAATGAACATCCTGGAAAAAGAGCTGGGTAATTACAGTGAAGGATTAATAAAACGCCCCCGACTGCTGGTAATCAATAAAGCTGACCTTGTTGAAACCCGGGAGAACCTCCCGGCAATAGAGGAGGAACTGCACAAGAGAACTCAGGATTTTTGTGTGATTTCAGCAGCTACAGGGGAGGGTTTGGATATACTGCTGGAGAAGGTGCATGCCCTGCTGCAGGAGGCTCCTGTGCCGGAAATAGAACGTCCTGCTGTTAAAAAAGCTGTGATGCGAGAAGAGCCACCATATAACATAGTGAGGGAGAATGATAGATTTACAGTTC
>PUNT01000135.1 GCA_003551905.1 Halanaerobiales bacterium | reverse complement strand
TATGTATTCCAGGGCACCTCTGGTAAAAATGAAAGAAAAACCGAAGATTACCGACATGCCCAGTGCAGCAAAAAGTGGTAAAATTTCTTGTTTAAAATCCATGAGTTCTATCCCTTCTGTATAGTAAATATGTCTAAATTAATTCTATGGAAACAGGAAAAAGCCTGCAAAATTAAGATACATGATTTATATAAAGTGCTAGCTCTTATGATAAAAAAAGAAGTTTTACCTTGAGTTCAGAGGCTTGAACCCTGAGTTCCGTCGCAGGTTAACAGGTCTTTTTGACGAAGTATAACTAATAAGCATAAGCTATAGGTTTAGAGCTGACTCGGGTGTCATGTGGTTAAAAGGTGAAGATGACAGTGTCATGAAGCACTTTTTATGGAAATCAGGGCCTGCTAAACATTAATTTGTTGGGAGAGAAAGAGATGCGGGATCTCTCAGTTATTCTGAAGCTAATATTGAAAAGAGAAGGGGCCTCACTTGTGGGGTTCGCAAATGTTTCACATCTGCAGGATGATTTCTCATGTGCATACCCTTATGCAATTTCCCTAGGTGTTGCTCTCAATGCCCAGATACTTGCAAAAATGAAGGAGGTAGAAGAAACAAGTTATAGAAACGAATTTGTGAAAGTAAATTCTCAGCTCACACAATTGGCAGCATTGGCTGTTCAAGTTCTTAAAGATAGAGGATATAATGGAGTCTCTGTTCCAGTTACCAAGGAAGATATTTCTCCTGATAAGCTTGATGCTGATTTTTCTCACAAAGCAGCTTCTCTGGCAGGTGGCATGGGCTGGCTGGGCAAATCCGGGCTGCTCATCACTGAGGAGTTTGGCAGTGCCCTGCGCCTGATAACAGTTCTGACTGATGCTGAACTTGAGAACACCGATTCTTGTGAATCAGAAAAACCGGGTTGTGGCTCCTGCAATGAATGTGTTGCATTCTGCCCGGCTGGAGCTATCAGGGGAGAAAGCTGGAATCCTGAAATGCCTGGTAAGAATTTATTTGCTGCTGCCTTGTGTTATAATAAGATGCAGAAGGAACAGGTGAGTTGTGGTATCTGTATAACTGTGTGTCCCTGGACCATACAGTATGCAGAAGGAAAAGGGATCTATTATCATCATGAAAAAAAATGAGTGTAGGAGGATTGATTTTGAGCTTCCTGGAATTGTGTCGCAAAAGGCAGAGTGTGAGGAGGTACCGGGAGGAAAGGGTTGCTAGAGAAAAAATTGAAAGGTGCCTGGAGGCAGCCAGGCTGGCTCCTTCAGCCTGCAACTCTCAACCCTGGCGGTTTATTATCGTAGATGATCCGGAACTAAAAAACCAGGTGGCATCGGCAACATTTAGCAGGGTGGTTCCCTTTAACCGTTTTACAATAAAATCTCCTGTTATCGTTGTTTTAGTAATAGAACCCGGTAATATTAGCTCCCGGTTTGGAGGGCTTATAAAGGACCGGCAGTTCAACCTGTTGGATGCAGGCATTACAGCAGAGCATTTTTGCCTGCAGGCCACCCAGGAAGGCCTGGGAACTTGTATTATAGGATGGTTTGATGAAAAGAAAATTAAGGATATTCTGGATATACCCAGTGGTAAGAGGATTGGACTTTTGATTTCTCTAGGGTATCCTGGGGATAGATTGCGAGAAAAGGACCGGAAGCATATGGAAGAAATCCGTTCTTATAATAGCTACACCGGTTAATTAGGAACATGGGAGGAGAGAAATTTCTATGAACAGGTGTTGGTACTGTGGTCTGGAGGTTGCCCAGGAGAAATTACAAGCCAGGGCAGTTAGGACTGGATTTTCCCGGCGATATTTCCCCCAGTTTGAGTATGAAGAAGTTTATCTGTGTAGAGACTGCCAGGACCGTTACCGGAAAAAGGACAAAAGAGCTCGAATTCTGGCGATAATTGGACTTTTTATGATATTTGCTCTTATCAGCCTGGGTCTGGCCATTGTTATTGGCAGCATATATTTTTCATGAATTTTCTTGCCTGTAACAAGGGTGATGTTTTTGTTCAGGCGATTTTTTAACTCAGGGCTGGCTGTTGAAGATAGATATGGTTGATTATAGGTAAAAAACTACCGCTCCGAAATGTCAAATGGCTTTTTTATCTTCGAGACCAGTGGTAAATAGTCATAGATCCCACTTCTGGAGGCGAGGGTTTCTCCCAGCACTTTAGGTGATGGGTTTTTACTAGTTTTCAAAGTTTGCCTGGTTACCCCAGGAGTACTGGCAGACTTTTCTGGGTCAGACCTTTTTTGCCTCAGTTCCTTAGCTTTTTTATCACAACCTGGATGATTTTTGCAAAAGTGTAAAGCATGCTTTACACTTTTTTTATTTTTGCTGACGCTCCCCTGGATTCAAGTTGCGGGCTGGGTAGACGAAAAATTTGCAAAAATGTCTTGACAAAATGAACTAACAGACAGTATAATAACTACTAGAGTAATTCCGTAACTACAAAAGTGGATACTAGGAGGGTTTGTTATGGAAATCGTTGAGGATCTGCAGAAGTTGGGTTTTACTGAATATGAAGGCCGGGTTTACCTGGCCCTACTTCAGAACCCGGATATAACCGGGTATGAAGCCAGTCGGACTTCAGGAGTTCCCCGGGCCAAGGTGTATGAAGTTCTGGCTTCGATGGATAAAAAGGGACTGGTTTTTAGCAGCAGACAGGAAGGCAAGAACTACTATCGCCCTATTCCACCGGAAATGCTACTGGAAAGGCATAAAGAACGTACAGAAAATGTAATATTCAGGCTGGAACAGACCCTATTTCAGGTATTTCAGGACTATGATCCCCGGAGAATGGTTACTGTTAATGGATTTGTGGATGTTATGGATCTTATCTTCAATATGCTGCAAAAAGCAGAAAGGAGGGTTTTAATAACTGGGTTTCCTCAGGAGCTGCTTCTTTTGGAAAAGCAACTAAAGGACTGCAAGAGCTGGGGAGTTAAGGAGTTTGTCATGAGCTATGGGGAGGTTGATCTAGATAACATAGATGTTTATCAGCATGCTGTATCCAGCATGCAGTACCTGCAGGTTTTGCTTATGGGGCGCTGGCTGGCAGTTGTAGTTGATAATAAGGAGGTTGTTTTTGCCCAGATAATGGGTAATGACCACACCACTGCCCTGTGGACCAGGAATCCGGCCATAGTATTTGGGGTTGTTGGTTTTATCAGCCACGACATAAGTCTTTACTGCCTGGAAGCAATTCTATCAAAACATAAAGACACCCTGCCAGGCAACTTCCTGACTGAGATCCAGGAGGCCATAGTGAATCTGCAGCCAATGTGGCAGTATAGAGAAAATGAATATCCTCAACTGGACTTTGAAACTGATATTACCACCACAGAACTGTTCCAGGGGATTGAAAAGAACCTGGAAGGGTACAGGGGAAGAAGTGGTGTAATACAGTTTGACTTGCAAGGAGAGGAGGGAGGGACCTGGACCTTGAAATTGCATGAAAGGGGGGCAGTTTTGAGTGAAGGGGCAGCTGAGTATGCTGATCTCCTGATGCAAATTTCTGATCTAGATTTTAAAGCACTGATCCTGGGGAAATTGCCCCTGGAGATAATTCTCACCCCGGGCAGGATTAGTCTTAAAGGGGATATTGAGCTGGCCGGGGCTTTGCAGGTGCTTCTGAAATCATAAGGGAAATGGGGGTTATCTGTGAATGTTTACTCAGTAAAAAACCTGGTTAAGAGGTATGAAAAAACAAATGTTTTGGCCAATGATAATATAAGTTTTGAACTGAAGCAGGGAGATATTTTTGGTCTTCTAGGCCCCAATGGTGCTGGAAAAACAACTTTCCTCCGGCAGCTGATGGGACTTTTAAGACCAAGTAGTGGAGAAATCTATCTATATGGGAAGGATGTTGTTGCCAATCCAGATATAATTCCACCAGTTGTAAGCTATATGAGTCAACGCCCCTTAGCCCTGGCAGATCTTAAGGTAATAGAAGCCATGACAATAACTGGTCATCTCCGGGGTATGACCAGGGCTAATGCCAGAAAACAGGGTCTTGAACTTATTGAAGAGTTTGGTCTGGAAGAAATAAGTAGTAGGATATTAGGTAGATTATCCGGTGGACAGTTGCGGTTGATCAGTTTTTGTTTGGCTCTTCTTAACAAACTGCCTGTTCTTATACTGGATGAACCAACTAATGATATTGACCCGGCCTACCGAAAAAAATTATGGCAAAAATTGCAGGAGATAAATATTCAGGAAGGAGTTTCTATAATACTGGTAACGCACAATGTTACTGAGGCAGAAAAAGTCTTAAAAAGTGTGGGTATAATCAATCACGGTAAGGTTGTTGCTATGGGTTGTGTTGAAGAACTAAAAGAAAAAATAGCCAGGGATGTCCGTCTGGAAATAATTTTCAAACCGGATAGTATTGATGAGGAGACACAAGAAGAGCTGTTTCGAATTCATATAGAGGGCATGGTGAAAAAGATTAACCCTGAACACTGGATGCTTCATGTCCCCAAAGAAAAGGCTATGAACAAAGTCCAGGCAGTTGTAAACCAGATAGGAGTGGAAAATCTTCATGATTTTCGCATCCTTATGCCCAACCTGGAAGATGTCTATCTTGAACTAGGAGGAGGCAAACGTCTTGCAAAAACTGGCTGAAGAAGAGTATTATTCCAGTATACCTGGCATGGCCGGCCATTTGCAGCAAAAAAGGTTAATAAGCAGGTTATGCCGATGGTTAAGTGTTTTTTGGGATCTATTCTTTATACGCTGGGCCAATATTCGCAATGAGTGGTATTTTCATGTAATTTTAGGTCCTATCTTTCCTTTGGCCCTCCTCATATTTATGAGGATGATGAAGGCCATACCTGATCCTGAAACTGCTTTTTATGTTGCAGCAGGTAACGCCATATTAATGCTCATAATGGGCCCCATGCAGTCTTTAAGCAATGACCTGGCCATCGCTCGTCAGCGTAATGACCTGGAGTACTTTGCTGTACTACCTTTTTCTCGCTTGCAGCTGGTTCTGGCTTTTTGTGCTGTATCCTCATTTATAACCATACCCACCAAACTTTTAACAGTGACAATAGCTGCTTTGTGGTTGGGTTTTCCTCTTTCTCCTAATCCACTGGTCCTGGTTGTTATGCTGGTTGCAGGTTTTTCTATGGCCGGAGTAGGCGTTTTTATTGGTGTGCATGCTAAAAATATCCATCATGCCAATATAATGAACATGATGGTTATGATGTCAGTTATGTTTATGTCGCCGGTTATTATACCCAGGGAAAACTTGCCTCTCATACTGCAATGGACTTCAAGATTTTTACCACCCAGTTATGCTGCAGATGGTTTTCGGGCTGCTCTGGCCGGTAATTATGGTTGGGAATCATGGTTTAATATTGGCATGTTATTGTTTTTTGCTTTGGTGCTCCTGACTTTTGCTACCAGAAAAATTGATTGGCGATAAAAACCCCATCCGGGGTTTTTCTACTTTTCTGCATTTTTTGTGGATTCAATGCTTTATCAGGTCAAAAACAGATTTTTTCTTAAAGTTCGAAAAAAGGAATTTTCTCATTGCAGGAGAATGACTTGAGATAGAGGATTGGATATCCTGAGAGGATAAACTCTGAAATTAGATGACTATAGGAACTGATTTTACTGTTTTATTTGATTCTCGCCCCATAAATCCCTGGGAAATTAGATGGTATGGTTTTATGCTTCTTGACCATGGTCTATTGGCAACTGATAATTTCCGGGAAGGATTTTCCTTTTCGGAGAAGAACTGTTGGATAAAGCAGCAGATATAATAGGTGAAAAGGAATATTTTCCTGGAGGGGATATTAATGGGATTAATGGTAGCTGTTTTGATATTCCTGGTTATATTTGTGGTCTTTTATCCATTATTGGTAAGAAAGC
>PUNT01000134.1 GCA_003551905.1 Halanaerobiales bacterium | reverse complement strand
GGTGTAGCTTTTGGCCAGGCGTGCCAATAATCTCGATGGAAAGACTTGGCTTAAGAATTCCATAAGCATCTGGAATGATCTGCCCCGGGATCCCCTGGATAAAAAATGTGGTCATCCAGCTGTTTTCCCTCAGGAACTGGTGAATCGCCTTATTGATAGCTTTGTTCTCATTGAGGGAAGTTCTCACAAGCCAGTCATATGTGATCCTTTTTTAGGTAGTGGAACCTCCCTTTTAGCAGCTGCCCGGCGAAACTTAAGCGGGATAGGATTTGAGCTATCCCCAGGTTATTATGAGCTGGCTTGCTCCAGGCTGGAAGATCTGGGTCAGTGGGAGAGAGTTATAAAAGAAGATGATTCATCCTGTTCTTTTATTGCCGCTGATAAGACAATTAAAATTTATCAGGGGGATGCCAGGGTGCTGGGAGAGAATATATGCCCTGATACATTAGATCTTACCATAACCTCTCCCCCTTACTGGGATATTATGAATCAAAGGCGTTCAGCTGACAAAAAGAGTAGCCGCCCTTACAGTGACGATAAAAATGACCTGAGCAATATTGAACAGTACCAGGATTTTATCCAGGAGCAGCAACTGGTCTTTAAGCCCATATTCAATGGTACCAGGGATAGGGGTTATCTTGCAGTGGTGGTCATGGATATTCGCAAGGGAGATAGGTTTTACCCCCTGCACATGGATATGACCATGATGCTTAATGATATTGGTTTTGTCCTGGATGACATAATAATTTGGGACAGAAGCCGAGAATATAACAACCTCAGACCCCTGGGTTATCCTTATGTTTTCCGGGTAAACAAGGTCCATGAATACATTATGGTCTTTCAGAAGCGTTAGGGGCGAGAGAGATGATAGGGCGCAGTGAGTATGAAAAACTGGAAAAAGAGAGGCTTTCCCCCCGAGCCAGCCTCAGTGAAAAAAGCAGAGGCCGGCAGAGATTTGAAGAAGAATGTCAGCTTAGAACCGCTTATCAGAGAGATAGGGATCGGATTATTCATTCCAAGGCATTTCGCCGCCTCAAACATAAAACCCAGGTTTTTATTGCCCCGGAACATGATCATTTCCGGACCCGCCTGACCCATACGCTGGAAGTTGCCCAGATTGCCAGAACAATTGCCCGGGGATTAGCTCTAAATGAAGATCTGGTGGAAGCCATCAGCCTGGGTCATGACCTTGGTCACACTCCTTTTGGCCATGCAGGGGAAGCTGCATTGAATGAGCTGGTTGCCGGTGGTTTTGAACATAACAAGCAATCCCTCCGTGTGGTGGATGTTCTGGAGAGCGGCAGAGATGGCAGAGGGCTGAACCTGACCTGGGAGGTTCGAGATGGAATACTAAAACATACAGGTGATGAAATTCCCAGTACCCTGGAGGGGCAGATTGTTGGCATTGCAGATCGCTTTGCTTACATCAATCACGATATTGATGATGCCCTCAGGGGGGGCATCATCAAACAGGATATGTTTCCCCATCAGGCCATAAAATTATTAGGGAAAACACATGGAGAGAGAATCAGGACCATGGTCCTGGATCTGATAGAAAATAGCTGGGGTAAAGAAAAAATTTCTCAAAGTGGCCAGGTAGAACTGGCTACCCGGGCAATGCGAGATTTTTTGTTTGAAAAAGTGTATATAGGCTCAGAGGCCAAGAAAGAAGAAGAAAAAGTACAATATTTTCTCCAGGTTCTATTTAATTATTACCTGGCGAACCCCGGTCAAATGCCAAGAGCCTATGAAGATTTGCAAGAAGAATGGGGGTTGGACAGGGCAGTTGCTGATTATATTGCAGGTATGTCAGATCGATTTGCCCTGACTCAGGGCCAGCACTTATTTTTCCCCCGCCCCTGGTTCTCCAGTTGAAAAAGAAGGAATTTTCCCACATTCTGTTGAATATGAACAAGCAAGTTCTTTTTCTTTCTGAAAGGAGTTTGAGCAGAATGAAAATTCAGTTTCTCTATTCACCACTGTGCTCAGAATCTGAAGTTCCTAGCGTCTATGCCCTGGCAGAAAAATTCCCCGGCAGTTTTGTGGAGAATTATAGTATTTTTCAGATTGAAGAAGGACAGGAAAAAGACTTCCCCGGGGACATGCCATCTATTATCAGAGCCCTGCGGCGAGGAGAGGGCTTCTTGACCACAGGTATGGTATTCGTGGAAGGGAAGCTCATGGGTAGTATTGCCGGCGAATCAGAAGAGCTTGTGGCAAAAATCAAAGCCTGGAGGGAAAAATTCGGTGAAAATAGTTCCCCTACAGAGTGAGCATTTAGAAGAAGGATTACCTTCCTGTAAATGTCTGGATCTTCGACCCTTGAAGGAAATCCCGGCCTGGTTTCCTCCTTACTCCCATGCATATCTTGATAAGGTTCAGGAACAAAGGGAGAGGAGGAGAGATTTTTTTCAGTACCTGGTGAAGAAATACGGATCAGCTGGTTTACTTGCTCTGCAGAGACGTAATGTTATAGGCTGGCTGACCTTCTTTCCCAAGGAAGAAGCCCGGCGGATAGGCTGGATCAGGTCAGCTGATGATTACTTTAACAAGGAAACCCTTGTCCTTGGTTGTCTTTTTGTCAAGGAAAAGAGAAGGAATAAAGGGGTGGGGACAGAGCTGGTCAAAGCCTGGAAGAACTGGGCAAAGGATAATTACTGGCGCTACCTGGAAGCAGCAGCTCGAGGGAACTTTGATGAAGCCTGGTATGGAGAGAAACCTTTAAAGAATAACGGCTTTCACTATATCGAAGAACGGATAACCTTTTTGGAATTTTCTCGGGCTTTTAAAATTTATCGCTGTGATCTCATGGAGAACAAGGTAGAGAAATGGGTGCAGGTCTGGGAGGACGAACCTTATAGTGTTGAAGTTGTAAAAGGTTTTTTAGAAAGCCATGGTGTGCCAACCATTCTGGAGTCTGATGTGGTTTTTAGTGTTCATCCTTTTACCAAAGGTCCCTTAGGTGAAGTTCGCATAAAGGTTCCAGCGGAAATGGAGAAAAGGGCATTGTCCCTTCTCAGAGAAATACATGAAAAGGGTAAGGAGATTTCTCCCAGATTATTCAATGAGGAGAAGCAGGAGAATGATTGATTATGATGAATTCTTTAAAAGCAAGGTGAGGTAAGTGTGGAGAACCTAGTTGACGAAATTCTTCGCAGTGTTGAGCTGGTGGAGGTTGTTTCTGAATATGTAACCTTAAAAAAGCGAGGACAGAACTATGTTGGTCTTTGTCCTTTCCATCAGGAAAAGACCCCATCCTTTACTGTAAATCCAGACAAGAATCTCTACTACTGCTTTGGTTGTGGTCAGGGGGGCAATGCCTTTACATTCATGATGACAGTTGAAAATTTACCCTTCAAGGAAGCCCTGAAATTGCTGGCTGACCGGGCAGGTATCTCCCTGGAAGAAGAGAAGGAAGGTGATAGGAAAAAAAGAGAGAAAAGGGAAGAGCTTTTTTCAATTTATGAACTGGCTGCTCGCTTTTATCAGTACGTTTTACTGGAAACTCCAGCTGGAGCAGAGGGCAGAGAATATATTAAGAAGCGTGGATATTCCCTGGAATTTGCCAGGGAAATGGGACTGGGTATGACACCGCCGGGCTGGGACAATCTTTATCGTTTTCTGCGCAAAAAACAGTATAATGCTGACCTCCTGACAGAGGGAGGCCTGATCTTAAAAGGGAATAACAGTTATTATGATCGCTTCCGGGAACGCCTTATCTTTACCATCTATAACCGCAGAAATTATCCCATAGCTTTTGGCGGGCGTCTTTTGCAAGAGCAGGAAAGACAGCCCAAATACCTTAACTCACCAGAGACACCCTTATTCAGTAAAAGCAAAAACCTATTTGGTTTAAACTGGGCCTGGGAGGAAATTAAAAATCTTGACCAGGCCATAATTGTGGAAGGATATACGGACGTTCTCACAGCCCAGCAGGAAGGAATAAAGAACTGTGTTGCTTCTCTGGGAACAGCTTTGACCCGGGAGCAGGCCAGAGTTCTAAAAAGATTTACTGATAAAGTGGCTATCGCATATGACAGCGACACTGCAGGAGAAGCAGCAACCTTAAGAGGCCTGGATATCTTAAGAGGGGAAGGTCTGGAGGTATCCATTGTTGAACTTGAAGGGAACAAGGATCCAGATGAGTATCTTCGTCATGAAGGATCCGAGTCTTTTCGCCAAAGAGTGCAGGATAGCAAACCCTATATAGTTTTTCTTCTGGACCTGGCCTGTAGAGGGAAAGAGTTGACATCATCCCGGGGACAGATTGAAGCAGGCAGAGAATGTGTTAAGGTGCTGGGAAATATAGATAATGAAATTGAGCGGGAAGTATATATTAAATCAGCAGCTGAGAAAACCGGGCTATCGGTAGATACACTGGAAAGAGAAATTGCCAAGTATGTAGAAGGAAAAAGTAAAAATAAGGATAAGAAGAAAAGAAGTTGGCATACTATATATGATCAAGATCCCCTGGTAAAACTTGAAGAAAAGGTTATGTCTCTCATGCTGGATCCTGATGCAAAGAAGATAGTCCGGGAAAAGATAGATTCTCAGAGTCTCATTGTGCCCGAGCACAGGAGACTGGCGGAAAAAATAGCAGAAAGTGATCTGGAAGAAGGTATGATGTTGCAAGAAGATGTGGACCTGAATAATCTTGTGGCCCGTCTTCAGTTCATGGCATCAGTTGGGCCAGCTGAGGAAATTATTAATAGGTATTTTCAGATGCGTTCTTCTTTTTTGAAAGAGAAACTCCTAGAAGAGCTACAGGAGAGAGAAAAACCAGAATTGTACTGGTTGAACAGCAAACTAGTTGAATATACAGATATACTGGAAAAGCAACGGGGCTTGAGGAAGGAGGGATAATGTGGTCCATGAGCAGGATGATTTAAAGCAAAAAGAGATACAGCGAATTTTAGAAAGAGGAAAACAAAAAGGCTTTCTCACCTATAAGGAAATAATGGAAACCCTAGGAAATATAGAGTTTACTCCCGGAGAAATTGAAGGAATCTATGACCTGCTATCCAAAAACAGCATCGAAGTTGTAGATGATGAAGAAGAGCTTTCCTCCCCCGGAAGCACCTCAATAGAAGCGGAAGCCATGGATTTAACAATTCCGGATAGCATTGAAATAGATGATCCGGTCCGCATGTACCTCAAAGAGATAGGCAAAGTTCCCCTTCTTAGCCCTGAAGAAGAAATCGAACTGGCCAGGAGGATGGAAGAGGGGGATGAACAGGCTAAACGAAAAATTGTTGAAGCCAATTTAAGGCTGGTAGTCAGCATTGCCAAGAAATACGTTGGTCGAGGAATGCTCTTTTTGGACCTAATACAGGAGGGCAATCTGGGTTTAATCAAAGCAGTTGAAAAATTCGATTATCGCAAAGGTTACAAGTTTAGCACTTATGCTACCTGGTGGATCAGGCAAGCCATTACCAGAGCAATAGCCGATCAAGCCAGAACCATTAGAATACCGGTGCACATGGTGGAAACAATTAATAAACTAATCAGAGTATCCCGGCAGCTATTACAGGAACTGGGTCGAGAGCCAACACCTGAAGAGATAGCAGTAGAAATGGATCTCTCTGAAGAAAAAGTTCGGGAAATAATGAAGATAGCCCAGGAACCCGTATCACTGGAGACTCCCATTGGGGAGGAAGAAGACAGTCATCTGGGTGATTTCATAGAGGATGAAGATGCACCTGCTCCAGCAACTGCTGCCTCATTCATGCTTCTTCGGGAGCAGCTGGGAGATGTTTTAGGAACCCTATCCGAGCGAGAGAAACGTGTTCTAGAACTACGATTTGGCATTGAAGATGGCCGTCCACGAACTCTGGAAGAAGTAGGACGTGAATTTGGCGTAACCAGGGAGAGGATCAGGCAAATAGAAGCTAAAGCATTGAGAAAACTCCGCCATCCCAGCCGCAGTAAAAAGTTAAAAGATTACCTGGAATAAGATTTCCTCTTGACTCTAAGGCCTAACTGCCTTATAATAATCTTACGGCATTCCCCGATAGCTCAGTCGGTAGAGCAGGTGGCTGTTAACCACCGTGTCGCAGGTTCAAGTCCTGCTCGGGGAGCCAAGGGCCCATAGCTCAGTCTGGTTAGAGCTACCGGCTCATAACCGGTCGGTCCCTGGTTCGAATCCAGGTGGGCCCACCATTTTCATGGTTTATTCCCCGCCATCGCGGGGTTTTTCTTTAAGGGGGATGAACCCATTGTTCCCAGTTGAATATATTAAAGAGGAGGGGCTGGGATGTTGTCTCCCAGGTTAAACATGATAAAAAAAGCTATTGTTCCGGGAGAAAGTATTGCTGACATCGGTACTGATCACGCATTATTGCTGCAGGATCTGGCCCTGGAGGGACAGGAAGAAAAAACATTGATTGGTACAGATTTAAACTCAGAACCACTAAAGAAGGCTCAGGAACATTTAAAGGAAAAGGGTCTTGAAAATAGAGTTCAACTTCGTCAGGGAGATGGACTGAATCCCCTGGCGCCAGCAGAAGTGCAAGGAGTGGTAATAGCTGGGCTGGGAGGGCTGGAGATAAAAAGAATTTTTGAGGAGAGCAAGGAAAAGGCAAAAACCTTTGAAACTTTTTACCTCCTTCCCCATCAGCAAGCAGCTCAATTGCGAGAATATATTTTTGATAATGGATTTACCCTTTTTGCAGAAGATCTGGCAAAGGAAAAGGATCATTTCTATTTTTTGCTGATAGGCAAACCCGGTCAGGAAAAGAGAGAGTGGACACAAACTGAACTGGAGTTGGGACCGCTGTTATTGGAGAAAAAACATCCAATGCTGCCACCTTTCATCAAAAAGAGGATGAAGGACTTTCAACGGATACTGAAGAAGATAGAAAAAACAGGTGATTCTCCCTGCCAGCAGATGTTAGTGCTGGAACAAAAAATAGAAGAATATGGCGAGGTGCTGGAATGGCTGTTAAAATGAATGTTCTGGCCAGTCTTTTGGAAGAATGGATGCCCAGAAGCTGGTCAGAAGCATGGGACAATTCAGGTTTGCAGATCTCTCCTGCAGATCAAATTGTCAGGAGAGTTTTAGTAGCCCTGGATGCCACAGAGTCTGTTTTAAAAGAAGCTCAAAGAGAAAAGGCGGATCTTATCATTGCCCATCATCCTTTAATCTTTACCCCCCTGCATGCCCTTGGAGATAATGAGCCGGTGGAAAGGCTTGTCCGGCAGTTTATCAGATCAGGAATAGGGCTCTATGTGTTGCATAGCAACCTGGATAAAGGATTGATGAGTAAAGAGATAGCCCGGCGCCTCAAACTGGAGAATTGCTTATATTTTGGTGGAGAAAGTAAAAACAGGTTTGTAAAACTGGTTGTCTTTATTCCCTGGGGTTATGAGGAAAATGTGCGGACAGCCATCTTTTCTGCTGGAGCTGGGACAGCAGGTAATTACCAGGAAAGTGCTTTTATGGTACCAGGTACCGGTACCTTCCGACCCCGGCACACAGCCCAGCCTTTTATTGGGCAAAAAGATGAATTGAGCAGGGTTGAAGAGATTCGCCTGGAGACCATAGTCCCTGTTCAGAACATATCAAGGGTTTTACAGGCAGTTAATGAAAGCCATCCTTATGAAGAGGTGGCCATGGATGTTTATCCACTATTAAATGAAGGTAACATGGGGTTGGGTGTAATTGGTGAGATATTTACAGGAGTTGATGAGGAAGAACTTATTGCTGCCCTCAGGAAAGCTTTCAGTTTCAATAAATTCAGAATTGTTCCCGGCACAGGCGGCCTTCTGGAAAGGATTGCAATAGTGCCGGGAAAAGGAGGCAAATTGCTTCAGGAAGCCATAAATAGAAATGCCCAGGCATTCATAAGCGCTGACCTTGACTATCATCAGGCTATGCTGGGCCAGAGTGCTGGGTTGTTGCTCCTGGATATAGGGCATTTTGCCATGGAGGCTGTATTTAAGAATACTATGGTACAGGAGTTACAGGAAATATGTAAGGTTCAGAATCTGCATCTGGACTTTATTCTTGCTGAAAATGAGGGAGATCCTTTTCAATTCAGGGAGTAGGGAAATAACCTGCTCTCTTCTATTTTATAAGGGGGTTGAGGAATGATCTATTATCTCCGCACCTGTGTTTTTTGTGGCAAGGCAATCCCCTTGCGGCGCTTAGAAGCCTTGCCAGAAACAAGAAGGTGCTATGATTGTTCACAAAAAATGGGATCTGATATGGAAAATAGACCTGTGAAAATTGGCATGGATATGGAGACTTATAGGGATTTACTGGGAGCAGTGCGTAGTTAAAAAGAAAGGAGGGGAGCATGTGCAGGACCTGGCAAACTTATACTATCTGCAGCAGGCAAGATTGGAAAAGAAGAAGCTGGAAAAGCAGCAAAAAAAACTCCTGGAGGATGAGAAGCTCAAGAACAGAAAAGAAGAACTGGACAAACTGGAAGAGGAGCATCACCAGGGCAGGGAAAATCTGAATAATTTACAGAGAGAGTTGAAGAAACTGGAAGACATGGCTGCCAAATTGCAAAGACAGCGGCAAGATTATGAAAAGAGAATGTATGATGGTCAGCCATCTTCCAAAGAACTGGAGCAGTTACAGAAGAAAATAACCCATGTGCAAAAGGAAGAAGTTGCTGCTGAAGAAAAATTACTGCAAAACATGATGGAAATTGATGAAGAGAAAGAGAAGGAAGAGAAAATGGCGGAAAAATTGAAAGATTTGAGACAGCTCTATGAGGAAGCAAGAAAAGAGCGAGAGGAAAAGTGTGCTGAAATAGAAAGGAAACTGGAAGAAGCAGAAAAACAGATCAATAAATATAATGGCAAAATTGATGAGAAGCTTTATAAAAAATATGAAAGCATAGCTGAAAAAGCAGGAGGGGTAGGTATTGTTGATATAAAAGAAGGAGTATGTGGTGGCTGTCAGGTTACCCTCTCTGCTGTAGTTATGGAAAAGGTGAAAGGAGGTAAGGGTATAGTAACCTGTGAAAGTTGCGGCAGGATTCTATTCTCCCTGGAAGATGAAGTATAGAGTATATATTGATGGTGCTGCCCGGGGCAATCCTGGTCCTGGTGGTTTGGGTGTTGCCATATATGGAGAGAATCAGGAAGAACCCATCCTGACTTATAAAGATTATATTGGTATAAAGACAAACAATGAGGCTGAATACCTGGCACTTATCAGGGGATTGGAGGAATTGAAAGCACTAAAAGCCAGGGATGCTGTAGTTTTTTCTGATAGTCAGCTTCTGATTCGTCAGATGATAGGGGAATACCGGGTTAAGAGTGAAAACTTGATTTGCCTGTACCACAGAGCACTAGAGCTCCTAGACGGCTTTGACCGGATTGAATTTAAGCATATTAAGCGGGATAGAAACAAATTAGCTGACAGGCTGGCTAACAATGGTATCGATGACATGGTTGACGATAGTGGCTAAATGGTGTTATCATATGATCAGGCAGCAGACCAGGTAATCGCAGGCCAATCATTTTTAGCCTGAGGAAAGTCCGAGCTTCACAGGGCAGGGTGCTGGGTAATCCCCAGTGGAGGCGACTCCAAGGAAAGTGCCACAGAAAACAACCGCCTCTGTTTAGAGGTAAGGGTGAAAAGGTGTGGTAAGAGCACACCGCTTTTCAGGTAACTGAAAAGGACCAGGTAAACCCCACCTGGAGCAAGACCTAATAGGGGGAGGTTTTAAGGGTTGCCCGCCTACTCCCCGGGTAAGGTCGCTTGAAGTGCCAGGCAACTGGTATCTCAGATAGATGATTGCCTAAAACAGAACTCGGCTTACAGGTCTGCTGCTGTATTATTTTGTACATTAGTGGCAAAATACAGGTGAAAACTTTTTTAAAAAGGTGACAAAAGGATATTTATATGGTATAATTTTATTTAAGCTTTGCATAAACATTCCAAACAAGGGAGTAAGGCTTTTCGAGGCAGTAAAAATTATGAAAGACTGGGGTGTTGTAAATTGCGAGTAGACATAATTGATGTAATGAACAGGTTGAAAAACATAGTAGAAAAAGCAGAAAAACTGGACCCGAAAGATGTTGAAATCGGTGACCGGGTATTGGAAAATAGGATAATTGTGTTAGAAGGTTATCTTAATTTTTTCGAGCAATCAGCAATCCCAAATCTAAAGAGGATATCCCAGCAGCTAGAACAATTGGAGCAGAACATATTTGTTGGAGGGAAAGAAAATGACTGATCTGGTATACCAAAATATACAGTATCCGCTAAAAAAAATAGTAAGAATTCTGGTAGAGTTGGATGATCTAAACTCCATACCTCCAGAATACCTCACTCCTGAGCAAAGAGATGCAACCCGTAAAGAAATCAATGATTTCATCATTTTCTGGGAAGGCCAAGGAAAGCCTGTTATGAAATCCTTGATTACAAGACTCCGAGAAAAAGCCAGGTAATAAATAGCATTCTACCAAAAAGCATATATATTTTGCGCAAAGCTTGTTGTTAAAACTTGCAAGCCCTTTCTCCCTTATAAGGGAAAGGGTTATTTGTTTTGCTCTGAAAAGGAAAATCTTTTTCCCCTTTCAGGGAATACCCGCTACGCTCCTGTCTGTTGCTCTCTGCTATTATTCGCAGCTTCTTATTTTCCATTCTGGCCTTTTTTTCCATTGCTTTCTCCAGTTCCCTTTTCTTTTGTTCATCTATTAGTTCTTCTTTGATCTGGTTAATTTTTTGCTGTAGCTTAACCTCCATTAGCGCTGACAGTCTTTTTTCCATTTCTTCTTCCCGGCTAGCAACTGCTTCCCCCCAGTCATTTTGCCCTTCTTCTTCATTGTTTTTTAGTATTACAGGATCTTTTTGCTGCAAGGGAATTTTTCTTTTCCTTTTTATGGGAGGAAGCTTGCTGGTATTGCTAATGAGGAATCTCTCATTGATTTTTCTCGGCCAGCCTTCAACTATGAGTTCAGCATTTATGAGATAATCCTTGGCAACATTCTCTCCCTTCTTTATCAGGGTGGAAGTAATATGTTCAATGATTATGGACCCTTTCAGTGCCGGTGAGCCTTTCAGGCAGGCAACCGGGAAGGTATGGTTGAAACCGAAACTATCATCCCTGTACTGCACCGTGTTATTTTCCTCTACATAATATATTTCTTCTTTAATGTCGCCGGAGATTAAAACCCGGCCATTGAACCTCTCAATTTTAAAATCAATAATATGGGCTTTAACGTTTTTAATACGCCGCTGCAAGAAAATCGCCTCCTTTACTGCCCCTACAGTATATGAGTAAAGTGTTGTTTAGGTTTACAGTTTGGTACGGGAGTATCTTGACCGCATTTTTCCTTTAAGGTATAATTTTCTTTGGAGGGATGGATGTGCCTATATATGAATTTATATGTGAGAAATGTAGCAATGAATTTGAAGAGCTTATTAGAGGGCAGGAGGAGATTACAAAATGTCCAGTCTGTGGTGATTCCCAGGTTAAACGCAAAATTTCCCTTTTTGCTGTTGAGGGAGGCAATCCTGGGGGAACCTGTCCTACCACATGCAATAGGAACAGCTGTAGTTCCTGCGGATAAGACTCACAGTGGTGAGTCTTATTAATTAGGAGGGGGATGCTTTGTGGATTATCTGAGGATTAAAGAGCTGGCCGAAAAATATATACAGGATTATGTGCAGAAAAGTGGCAGCAAAGGGGTTGTTTTGGGAGTTTCCGGCGGACTTGACTCTGCTGTTGGTGCCTATCTGGCAGCAAATGCCCTGGGGCCTGCAAATGTTTTAGGACTCATATTACCTTATAAAACAAGTGCTTCTAAAAGCTTGGATCATGCTGAGATGGTAATTGATGGTGCTGGTATCAGCTCAAAGAATATTGACCTGACTCCGCAAATAGATGCTTATTATTCTGGATTAGGTGAAGCAGACCCGGTTAGAGTGGGCAATAAAGTTGCCCGGGAAAGGATGGCCATCCTCTATGACATTTCCAAGGAGCACGGTTATCTGGTTTTAGGTACCAGCAATAAAACAGAATGGCTCCTGGGTTATTTTACCCTTTGGGGGGATATGGCAGCAGCTTTTGAGCCCATGGGAGATCTGTACAAGACACAGGTGAAGTTTCTTGCAAGGGAAACAGGGGTTCCGGATAGAATAATAGAAAAAGAACCAACAGCTGATCTATGGCCGGGACAAACTGACGAGGGAGAACTGGGTATGAGCTATGAAGAAATAGATCCCATACTCTATCTATACCAGGAGAAGAATAAGACACAAGAAGATATTGTTGCTATGGGTTACAGGCAGGAAGCTGTCAGGGAAGTGGTGAGGAGAATGAGAAAAAGTTCTTTCAAACGGCGACTGCCAGAAGTTCTATCCCTGCAGAGATTCCTGCCGGCCCTGGATTGAAAGTTTGAGTTTTATCGAAGGGAGGAGTTTTATGGCCGGTCATTCCAAATGGGCCAATATAAAGCATAAAAAATCCCGGGAAGACGAACGAAGAGGCAAGATGTTTTCCAAGCTTAGCAGGAAGATAGCTGTAGCAGCCAGGCTGGGCGGTGGAGACCCGGATTCTAATTCTGAACTTCGCCTGGTTGTGCAGAAAGCCAAGGATAACAATATGCCCAATGAAAACATTGAAAGAGCCATCAAACGAGGCACAGGCGAGTTAGAAGGTGTTAGCTATGAGACGTTTGTCTATGAAGGTTATGGGCCGGGAGGGGCAGCTCTCTTCATCGAACTCATGAGCGATAATCGCAATAGAACTGCATCAGAGATTCGCCATATTCTCACCAAGTACGGTGGTAATCTGGGAGAGCAGGGATGCGTAGCCTGGATGTTCTCCCGGAAAGGGCAGATAATTGTGAATCCAGAAGAATCGGAAATTGATTCTGAGGAAATGATGCTGAAAGCAATAGATAGCGGTGCGGAGGATTTTGTGGAAGAAGATGGGATATATACCATCTATACAGAGCAAGGAGATTTTGAAAATGTCCGGAAAAATCTGGAAAGGGAAGGTATCCCCCTGGCTTCTGCCGATATTGCTATGATTCCCCAGAACACAGTAACCCTGACCGGTAAAGAAGCAAAGAAATTTCTCAAACTCATGGAAGCCCTGGAGGATCATGATGATGTTCAGGAGGTCTACTCTAATTTTGATATACCTGATGATATCCTGGAGGCTATGGCAGAGTAAATAACTGGGGGAGGGTTTCCTGTGTTCATTGGTGTTGACCCGGGTCTTTCCCGGCTGGGTTATGGAATAATAGAGGAATGTAATGACCGTCTTAAATGCATCAAGTATGGAGTAATTTATACCAGCAGTTTAGATACGATTCCTCAAAGGCTCATCAATATTTATGACCAGATGAATGAGCTCATGGTGAAATATCAGCCCCGACACATAATCCTGGAGAAAATATTCTTCAACAAGAATGTAAAAACCGCTTTCAATGTAGGGCAGGTCCGGGGAATTATTTTCCTGGCGGCAGCCCAGCGGGAAATAAAATCTTATGAATACACTCCCCTGCAGGTAAAAAAAGCTGTTACAGGGTACGGTCATGCTGATAAGAAGCAAGTTCAGGAGCTGGTTAAAATTATTCTCAATTTGCCTGAGGTGCCCGGCCCTGATGATGCGGCTGATGCTCTGGCAGTAGCTCTGTGCCACATACAAACCTACAGGTTACAGGAGCAGATGGAGGGCTTAACGTGATTGGTCATCTAAGGGGAACTCTCTATGAAATTGATGAGGAATATTTAGTTGTGGACGTTGGCGGGGTGGGATATCAGGTTAAGGCCGCAACATCCCTTTTAAATTCTCTGCCAGCCCGGGGAGAAGATATCTTTATCTATACCCATACCCATATCAGGGATGACGGCGCCACTCTTTTTGGATTTCGTGACCCGGAACAGGTCCGCCTTTTTCGTATGCTCTTGAAGGTTACAGGTATAGGACCAGGGGCTGCCCTGGCTGTTATTTCCACCTTGCCAGTTGAAGAGATAAGAGCTGCCATCAATGAGGGAGATGTTGATACATTGTGCCGGGTCAATGGGGTAGGGCGAAAAACTGCCCAGAGACTGGTTTTTGAACTCAAGGGGGAATTGCCCCTTCTGGATGTTGCCAGCAAGGACGAACCTGTTTTTTCTGAGCTATATGCAGCCCTGGAAGCATTAGGATATACCCGACAGGAGGCTAGAAATGCAGTGAAAAAAGCAGAACTGGCAACCATTGAGACAGGTGATGTATCAGTTCTGCTCCGGGAAGTTTTGAAAACCATGGGTAAAAAATGAGGTGTAGAATTTGGAAGAGAGAATTGTTTCAGCCGGGAAAAACTTTACTGACGGGGAAATAGAGAATTCACTGCGACCAAAAAGTTTTGGAGAATTTATCGGCCAGGAAAAGGTTGTGGAGAATCTCAAGGTATTTATCCAGGCTGCCCGGGAACGGGGAGAAACACTGGATCATCTTTTGCTCTGCGGTCCTCCTGGTCTGGGCAAGACTACCCTGGCCAACATTGTTTCCCATGAGATGGGTGTTAATATCAGGAGCACATCCGGACCCGCCATAGAGAGGCCTGGAGATCTAGCCGCCATACTTACCAACCTGCAAGAAGGCCACATATTGTTCATTGATGAAATTCACCGACTACCCCGGATAGTGGAGGAGATCCTCTACCCGGCCATGGAGGACTATGCTCTGGATATTGTTATTGGCAAGGGTCCCAGCGCTAGAACTCTGAAACTGGACATACCTGAATTTACTCTCATAGGAGCCACAACCCGGGAGGGCCTTCTGACTTCGCCACTCCGGGGACGTTTTGGTATAACCTGCCGGCTTGATTTTTATAATATTGATGAGGTGGAGCAGATAGTAAGGCGTTCAGTGAAGGTCCTGGGAATTGAAGCTAATTCCAGTGGGTTACAAGAAATAGCCCGGCGCTCAAGAGGTACTCCCAGGGTAGCCAACCGGCTTCTGAGACGGGTCAGGGATATTGTGCAGGTTGAAGGAGACGGAGTCATAACTGAAGATTTCGCCAGTAAAGCTTTAGAAAAACTGGAGGTGGATCATCTAGGCCTGGAAGGTTTGGACAGAAAAATTCTCCTGACCATCATGGATAAATTCCAGGGAGGCCCGGTAGGACTGGGAACCATTGCTGCTGCTGTGAGTGAAGAAACGGAGACAATAGAGGATGTATATGAACCCTATCTTCTGCAAAGAGGTCTCTTACAAAGGACTGCCCGGGGCAGGGTAGTAACAGAAAAAGGATATGAGCATTGTGAGCGAAAATATCCGGGAGAAAGGAGACAGACTCTATTTAATGAGGAATAATGATCTGCTCCTTCATATATGCTGTGGCCCTTGCGCAACTTATCCTTTAGAAGTTTTAAAAGCAGATTTTAATGTTACAGGTTTTTTTTATAATCCTAACATTCATCCTTACCGGGAATTTAAAAAACGTTTACAAGGTGCCCGGGAAGTTCTCAAATATTACCAGATAAAAGGAATTTTTGATGAAGAATATTACCTGGAACAGTTTCTGCAGGCTGTTTTGCAGGAAAAATCTCTCCGATGTTCTGCTTGCTACCGGATGCGCATGGAGATAAGTGCTCAAAAAGCTAAGGATCTTGGTATAAAGAGGTTCACCACAACCCTGCTCATAAGCCCCTATCAGGATATAGAGGATGTTATCAGGGCCGGGCAAAATGCAGCCTATAATTATGGATTGGAGTTTCTGGCCCAGGATTTTCGCCCGGGCTTTCCTGTGTCTAGAGAGCAGGCTAAAAAACTGAATATATACCGGCAGGGATACTGTGGATGTATATTTAGCGAAAAGGAAAGGTATTATGGAGGAGGAAAATAATGAATGGAGAAGGCTTTTTCCTTGGCAGACTGCTGATTATCATAGGGGTCATACTGGTAATAGCCGGGGGTATATTGCTCCTTGCAGGTCGTCTACCCGGGCTGGGTCGTTTGCCAGGGGACATCTATATCAAAAAGGATAACTTTGTTCTCTTTTTCCCCATAACTACCATGATAATTATCAGCATCATAATTTCACTGCTTTTAAGATTATTCAGCAGGTGAAAGGAGCATAAGCAGTGGATGTAGACAAATTTGATTTTTCTCTTCCATCCCATCTAATAGCCCAAAAACCAGTAAAAGAGCGGGATACCTGCAGGCTTTTAGTTTATGATAGAGGGAAAAAGGAAATCATTGAGAATATTTTTAAAAATATAGGGGAATATTTCAAAAAAGGCGATCTTCTGGTAATTAATGAGACCCGGGTGAGGCCGGCCCGGCTTCACGGGAAAAAAGCTTTTAGCGGCGGAAAAGTGGAAGTTTTGTTGCTGTACCCCGGGAAGAATGAGCTGGAATGGCACTGCTTAGTAAAACCCGGCCGCCGTTTAAAACCCGGCACTGTGGTTTTGTTGGGTACCCATCAGGTAGAAGGGGAGATTACCGGCTATACTGAGAGAGGTGGAAGAACTATAAGGTTTTCCTGTTCTCAAAAGCTGGAGAACCTCCTGGAAAAAGAAGGGGAACTCCCTCTCCCCCCTTATATCAAGGAAACTCTGGAAAACCCCGAGGATTATCAGACTGTATATAGCAAGATTGAAGGTTCTGTTGCTGCCCCAACAGCTGGACTTCATTTTACCCGGCAACTTTTGCAGGATCTGGAGAGAAGGGGTGTTGGTATTGTGTCTTTGCTGTTGCATATTGGACCCGGGACTTTTCAACCGGTAGAGACTGAAGAGATTGAAGCTCATAAAATGCACAGTGAATACATGGAGATACCAGCCAAAACTGCTCAGGCCATTAATGATACCAGAGAAACTGGCGGGCGAATAGTTGCTGTAGGAACAACAGTGCTCAGGAGTTTAGAATCTGTTGCAGATGAAAAGGGCAGGGTATTTCCCTATTCTGGTTGGACCGATCTGTTCATTTATCCAGGCTACAGGTTTAAAGCAGTAGATGTTTTGCTAACCAACTTTCACCTGCCCCGGACCACGCTTTTGATGTTGGTATGTGCCTTTGGAGGTTATGAAGAAATTATGGATATTTATGAGTATGCTGCCCGAAAAGAGTACCGGTTTTTCAGTTTTGGCGATGCCATGCTCATCTTGTGAGGTTGGGTACATGAGTTCAATAGAGTTCAAAGTTCTAGCTGAAGATGGGAGATCCTACGCTCGCCGAGGAGAACTTAAGACCAGGCGCAATTCCTTTATTACGCCTGTTTTTATGCCGGTAGGGACTCAGGCTACTGTAAAAGGTCTGACAACGCCAGAACTGAAAAACTGTGGAGCAGAAGTAATATTATGCAACGCTTATCACCTGTACCTCCGCCCTGGCCATGATATTATAAAGGAAGCTGGTGGGTTGCATAAATTTATGAACTGGCCCAAAAGCATCCTTACAGACAGTGGGGGATTTCAGGTTTTCAGTCTGGCCAAATTGAACAGCATAGATGATGAAGGTTGTGTTTTCCAATCTCACATTGATGGTTCATACCATCAGTTCACACCGGAGAAGTCCATGGATGTACAGATGGATTTGGGTGCTGATATTATCATGGCCTTTGACCAGTGCGTGGGATATCCAGTTGACTATGAGGAGGCCCGGCAGGCGGTTGTTCGAACTTCCAGCTGGGCTGAGAGGTGCTTGGAGGCGCATAAGAATAGTGGGCAGGCCCTGTTTGGAATTGTTCAGGGAAATGTTTTTCCTGATTTGCGTTTAGACAGTTTGAATGACCTGAAAAAGATGGGTTTTCCGGGTTATGCCATAGGTGGTTTAAGTGTAGGTGAGCCCAGGGAGGATATGTATGAGATACTGGATGTCCTGGCCCCCCATTTACCTGCCGAAAAACCCCGTTATCTCATGGGGGTAGGCACACCGGAAGACCTCCTGGAAGGCATATACAGGGGCATGGACATGTTTGACTGTGTTTTTCCTACCAGGACCGGCCGTACTGGTTCAATTTTTACCAGAACGGGTAGAATAAATATCAGAAATGCCCGGTATGCCCGGGATTTTACACCTATGGATCCAAATTGTGCGTGTTCTGCCTGTCAAAACTACTCCCGGGCCTATATTCACCATCTATTTAAGCAGAAGGAAATAGTGGGTTTGCGCCTGAGCTCTTACCATAACCTGTATTTTCTCTTTAACATCATGGAGCAGGCCAGGGAAGCTATAGACCAGGGGTTGTTTTCCCAGTACAAGGACGATTTTTTATATTCCTACAGAGGAAAGATGTAGCAGGACTTCTCTCTTGTGTTGTTGAATAATGTAGTTTGAAATAAAAATTGAAAGGGGACATTTTCCATGGAAATTTTACTTAACGCTGTATCTTTTGGACAGAATGATGCTGGTGGCTTTGGTATACCCATGATAATATTCTGGGTGGCCATAATTGCCATCTTCTATTTTCTATTGATACGCCCACAGCAAAAACAGCAGAAAGAACATCGTAAACTCATAAAGGAGCTAGAAGTGGGTGATCATATTGTAACCATTGGTGGTTTTCGGGGAGTAATAACCAGAGTAAGTGACAAGTCCTTCCATGTGAAGCTGGCACCGGAAGTGGAAGTAGAAGTAATTAAGAGTGCAGTGGGCCGCAGGGATCCTGATCATGGCCAGGAGGATTCACTAGACAAGTAAAGGGGTTAGGTAGATGGCTGCCGGAAAAACACCATTGAGAGAATTTGTTGAAACTATCTTAATAGCTGCAGTTTTAGCATTCTTTATAATAACCTTTGTTATTCAGTCTTTTGTAGTAGAGGGTCCATCTATGGAACCTACACTTTATGACCGGGAGAGATTGTTCGTCAACAAATTTTTGTACCGTTTTCGGGAACCCCAACGGGGAGAGATCATTGTTTTTACCCCCAGGGGGGCTCCGGGCAACAAGTTCATAAAGCGAGTAATAGGTTTACCTGGTGAAATTGTAGAGATGGAAAGGGGAACAGTCTATATAAATGGTGAGCCTTTAGTGGAGGATTATATTATTAATCCTCCCCAGAGAAGCTATGGCCCGTATGAGGTAGGTGAGGGGGAATTCTTTGTCCTGGGCGATAATCGCAGCAATAGTTCTGATAGTAGATTTCCCCACGTTGGAATGGTAGAACGTGATAGTATTGCTGGCCTGGCTTTCTGGGTTTACTGGCCCATTACTGGCATGCGTTTGTTGAGCAGCCCTGATTATTGAGGAGGGTAATTTTTATGTATTTTGAAAAACCAGGAGCAGAAAACACTTCTGCAACTGTCAAACTAGCCTTGAAAAGGGCTGGGGAGTTGGGGATTAAGCATGTAGTTGTGGCATCAAATACCGGTGAGACAGCTCGTTATTTCTTAAATCAAGGTGTTAATTTGATCTGTGTTACCCATCAGTCAGGTTTTCGTAATCCGGGTGAAAATGAAATGGATGAAAATGTACGTCAGGAGCTGGAAGGAAAAGGCTTAAAGGTGCTCACAACGACTCATCTCCTGGCTGGAGTTGGACGGGCTGTCCGCATTGATTTTGGTGGGCTCTACCCTGGTGAGCTCATGGCTCAAACTCTGCGTATGCTGGGGCAGGGGGTAAAGGTAGCTCTGGAAATATCGGTTATGGCCCTGGATGCAGGGTTAATACCTCATGGAGAGGAAATTATTGCTGTAGGTGGTGCAGGTAGGGGAGCGGATACCGCCCTGGTATTGACTCCAGAACATTCACAGCAAATCTTCAAGAGCCGGATCAAAGAAATTATTTGCAAGCCCCGATGATGTGAGTAAACTCTAAATCGGGCTGGGAAGCCCGATTTTTTAATATTATTCAGGAGGGTATAGTTTGCAAGTAAATATTGCAATCAATAAAATCAGTAAATTTGGAAAATCTGATGGTGGAGATACTGTAGAAGTAGTGGAGAGACCTCGGGGAGGTATTTCCATTGTTCTTTCTGATGGTCAGGGGAGCGGTGCAGGGGCTAAGCGGATAAGTTCATTAGTGGTTAGCAAGGCTGTTTCTCTCATAGGCGATGGAACCCGGGATGGGGCTGTTGCCAGAGCAGTTCACGATTATTTATTTACTTTACGCTATGGGAAGGTTTCTGCTACTCTGAGCATTGTCTCCATCGACCAGGGAAGTGGCACCCTGGTCATTTCCAGGAACAGTGATACACCAGTTATAGTTGCTGGTATGGAACAAGGGACCATAATACTGGAGGATGAGAGCCCCAATATTGGAATTAAAAATATGATTCGCCCGGATATCAATCAGTTTTCTCTCATCTCAGGAATCAGGGTGGCATTATTTTCCGATGGATTGCTGCAAGCTGGGGGAAACTCAGCCAATATTATTCACTGGCTTAAAAGAATTTTGGAAGAAAAAGAGAGCTTATTGCAAGAAAAGGGAGAGAAAATATTTGCAGAAGTTTTGCAGCTGGAAAAGCTTAAACCCCGTGATGATATTACCCTCTCCTTGCTAGAACTGGAAAAAACTTCTTCACCAGCGAACAGGGTGAAGCGCTATCATCTTTCTTTTCCCCTACAGAGTTGAAAGAGGGGAGTGGCAATGGATAAGACCATTATGGTGGTGGGGGTCTGTGCCAGCGGCAAAACTACTGTTATAGAAGCTTTGCAGGCAAGAGGTTATGATGCCAGGACCTGCTCTCAGGAACATAGCCTGAACAGATTTCTCTGGCAAAGAGGCCAGACTTGTTTTTTGGTGGTTTTGGACTGCCGTTGTCTTATGGTGGAAAAACGGCGAAACAGGAAGATGCCCATCACACAATATCAAGAACAGAAGAATAAGCTGGCTTGTGCCCAGGCTATGGCCAATATCTATTTGCTTACAGATGACTTGACTGTAGAGGATACAGTCAAAAGAATTATAGATGCGTATGAGGAGGCTAAGGAAAAAAATGAAGGAGATAATTCTTGATGAGGTTCGTGAAGATCCTCGAGTCAAAGCCTATATACAGATGGCAGATGAAAATTTAGGAAAACTTGGTTATACTGAGCATGGTTTTCGCCATGCTGACCTGGTTGCCCGGATTGCCGGTAATATTCTGCAGCGACTTGGCTACCCTCAACGCCTGCAAAACCTGGCCAGCATTGCTGCCTACCTGCATGATATGGGAAACGTGATAAACCGGGCTCATCATGATGCCTTTTCAGCCCTTCTGGCAGAAAGAATACTTTATGACCTGCAGGCACCTTGTGAGGATATTGCTCTGGTCATTGGCGCCATTGGCAATCACGATGAAGAAGCAGGTTTCCCGGTGTCACCTGTAGCTGCTGCCCTTATTATTGCTGATAAGTCTGATGTCCATCGTTCCCGAGTTAGAGAAAAGGACCTGGCAGCATTCGATATTCATGACCGGGTAAATTATGCAGCCCGCAACTCTTTTGTTTATGTGGATGGTAATGAAATGGTAATAAAGCTTGATCTGGAAATAGACAACAGCATAGTTCAGGTCATGGATTACTTTGAAATTTTTCTGGTGAGAATGACCATGTGCCGTAGGGCAGCTCAAGCCCTGGAATGTGACTTCCAGCTTTTTATCAATAAAAACAGATTGCTTTAGTTTGACAAGGAGGTAGATTGGTTTTATAATGTTAACGGGAAATGAGAGAGAGAAAGGAGAGCCTTCATGGGATGGAAACAGAAACAGCTAATTAAAGGCATTGCAATTGTTATTATATTAATCGTTGCAATCTCCATAGTCAATCTTTATGGAATTAACCTGGGCCTGGATCTGGAGGGGGGCAGCCATATAGTCCTGGAGGCCCAGGATACGGATACCAGGCAGGTTGATACGGAGACCATGAATGCCTTATACAGAATTATTGAAAGCAGGATAGATCAGCTGGGATTGGCTGAGCCCCGGATACAGCGGAGTGGGGACCGGAGGCTGATTATAGAGTTGCCGGCAGTAGATGAACCGGACCAGGCCATACAGGTAATAGGGCGGACTGCCCAGCTTACCTTCCGCAACATTGATGACGAGATCCTCATGACTGGAGAACATCTCAGGGATGCTCGAGTCAGCCAGGATCCGGATACCAGGGCGCCAATAATTTTGTTTGAACTGTACGATGAAGGTGCCCGACAGTTTGAGGGTGTAACCAGGCAGTACCTGGGGCAGCAAATCCGCATATACCTGGATCAAGACCTGCTCTATCAGGGTACTGTAAGAAGTGTAATAAGTCATAGAGGACAGATAAGCGGGTTTGAAACTCTGCAGGAAGCACAGGATATTGCAGTTTTACTCCGGGAAGGTGCCCTGCCAGTTCCCCTGCGTATAGAAGAGAGCCGGACAGTAGGCCCTACTCTGGGTCAGATATCCATTGAGCAGAGTATCAATGCTGGTATAGTGGGTTTGATTTTTGTTCTAATAATTATGATAGCACTCTATGGTGTGCCTGGCGTTGCAGCGTGTTTGGCCCTGGTTGTTTATGGGGTAATTTTTGTAGGTCTTCTGTCAGGTTTTCGAGCTGTTCTAACCTTGCCGGGTATTG
>PUNT01000109.1 GCA_003551905.1 Halanaerobiales bacterium | reverse complement strand
GGAGGGAAAAGAAGAAGCAGCCCGATTATTCCTGAAAGCTAAGACAAAAGGGCAGAAAGTTTTTCTGCGATTCGATGAAGTTAGTGAGGATGAGGAAGGGAATCTTCTGGCTTATGTGTATTTAAAGAATCGAACCTTTATCAACTTGCATATGATCAAGGAAGGTTTTGCTTCAGTGGATGAGGATCAGCAATTTATCCAGAAAGATAAATTTGTGAAGTTCAGTTCTGAATTTGAAGGGGATTTTTGAAATTTTTTTTTAAGCTAAACTTTGTTTCTAATGGAGAGAATAAGAATATTGGAGCAAAGCCTGCGTATCTGAAAGCATTATTTGGGGAAATACTTTCTGGCAGGCAGGAACTTCTGCTTATTCTCCGAACTTCTTAAATAACATTTAAATTTAGGAGGTATTCATATGCTAAAAGGGGAGTTAAAGGTCTTCTCCGGGACAAGTCATCCAGAATTGGCAGCAGAGATATGCAGTTACCTGAAGAAACCCCTGGGGAAGGCCAGTATTTTCAAGTACAGCAACGACAATACCTTTGTCAGTGTTAATGAAAATATCAGGGATGCCGATGTTTTTATTATTCAGACCTCATGTGCTCCAGTAAATGATAATTTAATGGAGCTTTTAATTTTTATCGATGCCTGCAACCGGGCCTCAGCTGGCCGGATCACAGCAGTGGTACCTAATTATCCCTATGCCCGTTCTGATAAGAAAGATCAGCCCCGTGTTCCAATTACTGCCCGCCTGGTAAGTGAACTCCTAACTGTTGCTGGAGCAGACCGGGTTATCACTATAGATCTCCATGCTCCTCAGATTCAGGGTTTTTTCTCTATTCCCCTGGATCACCTTACGGCCCGGCACATTGTGGCCAAGTACTTTAAGAAAAAAGGTACCAGCAACAAAGTTGTTATATCACCTGATGCTGGTGGTGTGGATACAGTAGAGAAGCTGGCTAATCTCCTGGATCTCCCCTATGCCATAGTTGACAAAAGAAGATTAGGAAATGAAGATACAGTGGAAGCTCGAGGTATAATAGGTGATGTTAAAGGAAAAGATGCTATTATTTTTGATGATGAGATTAGTACCGGAGGTTCTCTGCAAAAAGTGGTGAGTATTCTCAAAGAACAAGAGGCCAAAGATATTTATGCCTGCTGCACCCATCCAGTTCTCTCCGGGCCAGCTATAGATAGAATAAAGAAGATGCCCCTGAAAGAGCTGGTAGTTACCAACAGCATGCCCATACCGCAAAAAAAACGTTTGCCCAATCTCACCATTCTCAGCCTGGGATCTCTCCTGGCAGAGACCATCAAACGGGTGCATCACGGTGAATCTATCAGCGCTCTTTTCAAGTAAAAACTTGACATAGCACAGATGTTCGTATATATTTAAGACAGGAAGATATAAGGGAGAGGGTCTTGAATGTCTGTGCAGAAAGTTCTGGAAGAACTAGAAAAAAACAAAGGGTTGCAGTCCAATATCATTGCCAGGTTTAGGCTTCCCCAGAGGAAAGGGAGCTATGAATCCATTCCTGATTTTCTTGATGAAAGACTGAAAGGGCTGCTGAAAAAAAAGAATATTGACCGGGTTTATTCCCATCAAGCCCAGGCCTTGGAAATGGTTCAGGCAGGAAGAGATATTGTGGTGGTTACCCCCACAGCTTCCGGTAAAACCCTATGCTATAATCTGCCTGTACTGAACAGTATTTTAAAGAACCAGGAGGTAAGGGCTCTTTATCTTTTCCCTACCAAGGCCTTAGCCCAGGATCAGGTGGCGGAGCTAATAAGGTGGTCAGAGGATTTAGGAGGCTGGATCAAGACCTATACATATGATGGCGATACACCAGCCGAAGTGCGTCGTTCCATTCGCATGGCTGGTAGCATTGTGGTTACCAATCCAGATATGCTGCACAGCGGTATTTTACCCCATCACACCAAGTGGATGCGGCTTTTTGAGAACCTGGAATATGTGGTAATTGATGAACTTCACACCTATAGAGGTGTTTTTGGCAGCCACGTGGCCAATGTTCTGCGCAGGCTGCACCGGATCTGTGAATTTTATGGCTCCCAACCCCGAATTATCTGTACATCTGCTACCATTGCCAACCCAGGGCAGCATGGAGAAAAATTGACCGGTCGAGATATGGTGGTAATCGATGAAAATGGCTCTCCTCAAGGTCCCAGGGAGCTTATTTTTTATAACCCGCCAGTGGTTAATGCTGCACTGGGTATTCGCCGCAGTTCACTTCTGGAAGCCCAAAAATTAGCAAAAGAGTTCATAAAGGCCGGGGTGCAGACCATCGTTTTTGCCCGGAGTCGCTTGCAAACCGAGATACTCATCACATATCTCAGGAGGATTTTCAACAAGGTGGGGCAGGAGGGAGAAAAGATCCGGGGTTACCGGGGAGGCTATTTGCCTCGACAGAGGCGGGAAATTGAGAGAGATCTCCGGCAGGGCAAAATCAAAGGAGTGGTAAGTACCAATGCCCTGGAACTGGGCATTGATATTGGCACTTTGAGTGGTGCAATTCTCACCGGCTATCCCGGCACCATTGCCAGCACCTGGCAGCAGGTAGGGAGAGCCGGCCGGGGATCATCCCTTTCAATTGCAGTTATTGTAGCTTCATCAAGCCCCCTGGATCAATTCATAATCAACAATCCCAGTTATTTTCTGGAGCGAGCCACTGAAAGTGCCCTCATAAACCCTGACAATCTGGTAATACTCATAAGTCATATTAAATGTGCTGCCTTTGAACTTCCCTTTCAGGAAGGAGAAGAATTTGGTGCCCATCCCCTGGAAGAAATACTGGAGTATCTGACGGAAAAGAATATTTTACGCAAGGTGCAGGACCGCTGGTTCTGGATGAGCGAGCAGTATCCTGCTGACGATATTTCCCTGCGCAGCGCTTCTGCAGATAATTTTGTCATTATTGATAAGACAAAAAATGCCCGAGTTATTGGCGAGGTGGATCGCTTCAGTGCCCAGATGCTGATCCATGAAGGAGCCATCTACATCCACGAGAGCAAACAGTACCATATTGATCGACTGGATTATGACCAGGAAAAAGCTTATGCCCGGGAAGTTGAAGTGGATTATTATACAGATGCCAACATGGCAGTGGATCTCAAAGTACTTGATGTTTTTGCCAGTGATAAGAGGGAGCAAGTGAACAGAGCTTATGGTGAGGTTATGGTTGCAGCCAGGGCTACTGTCTACAAGAAAATAAAATTTTACTCCCACGAAAATGTAGGCTGGGGAGATATTAACCTGCCCCAGGAGGAAATGCATACACTGGCCTACTGGCTGAGTCTTCCTGCCTGCCGGGTTCAGGGTAAGGATAAAGACTTAATTCAGAGTGCTCTCATGGGAACAGCTAATCTGTTGCAGAATATTGCTCCCCTTGAGCTCATGTGTGATCCCGGCGATATTAGGGTTCTGGCCCAGGTCAAGTCTCCTTTTACCGGTGAACCTACAATATATCTGTATGAGAGATACCCAGGGGGAGTTGGTTTCAGCGAAAAGTTATTTGACTGCCATGATAGATTGCTCCAGCAGGTTAAGCAGGTGCTCAGGGATTGTTCATGCCCCAGGGGTTGTCCTTCATGTGTAGGGCCCATGGAGGAAGTTGGGGAAAAAGGCAAGGACAATGCTCTCTGGTTTCTCCAGGAGGTGATGGACAGTGGAGCTTAAGGAAAGACTGGCCAGAATTGAAGATATGAACAGGCCAACCCAGGTTGTTGACAGAAAATCTCCCCTGGAGGAAATTTTACCGGGTCAGGAGGTAAAAAATCCATTGGGGTCCTGTTTTGTCGTGACCAGCTCCTTTCCAGTGGGTTATAAACACGGATTTTACTCCCTGCAGGATATTTCCCCAGTATGCCCACAGGCCATGTCTTTTTTGACTGGTAAAGAGTTGCAAAAACCCCTGCATTTGCACCATGCAGTTTTTTTGGATACAGAGACAACCGGCTTGGGAAGTGGAGCTGGCACCTATGTTTTTATGGTAGGCTTGGGCTTTTTTGCCGGCCATAGTTTTACATTGAAGCAGTACCTCATGCGAGATTATGATGAAGAACCCTCCTTTTTATATCAGCTTTTGCAGGAGTTGAAAGGGGTAGAAACCCTTATTACCTTTAATGGAAGAGCTTTTGACTGGCCACTTCTCAATACCAGGTTTACCATGGCCAGGATGACGCAGGCAGTTCCCAAAATGGAAAATATCGATCTGCTCTCCCTGGCCAGAAAATTCTGGAGAGGTTGGCTCACTAGCTGCAGTTTGAACAGCCTGGAAAACAATATACTGGGTTTTAAGCGAGCCAATGATATACCCGGAGCAGAAATACCCCAGCGGTATTTTGATTATCTGCAAACGAAGGATGGAAAGCTCTTAGAAGATATATTCAGCCATAATGTTTTTGATATTCTTTCCATGGTGGTACTTTTGAGCCATCTATATAGCCTGGGCCGGGCTGAGGCCGGGGAAATTATCTGTCCCTGGGAAAATTTTGCCCTGGGCAAACTGCATGAAGCCAGGAACAACTATGAAAAAGCCAGAAGTTTTTTGGAGAAAGCTTATATGCTAGCCGGGAAAAGTTCTCTAGCCACTAAGATCATGAAACAACTGGGGGCCTTATACAAGAGAATAGGGGAATGGGAAAAGGCGGAAAAAATCTGGCTTGCAGTGGTGGCCAAAGAAGAATCTGTTTCCACCTTTGAAGAACTGGCAAAATTATATGAACACAGGAAGAAAGATCTGGAATCTGCTAAATATGCAGCCAGGCGGGGACTCAGCATATGCTTGCAGAAGGGCTATAGCGCCATGGATAGAGCGGAGGATTTTGAGTACAGGCTGGCCCGACTGGAGAGAAAACTTAAGAAGAGAAGGACAGCTTCATTTAACTCCTAAGTCTTTTTTGCCGATAAGGTCATTGAGAGCACTGTTGCCCCCCCCTGCTCTCCGCTCCCAAGCATAACAGTTCTAATCTGTTTTTCCCTGGGAGTGGGGAGCTTTATTTTTTTGTTGTTTCCTTTGCAGGTAATAAATTTCTTATGTGTAAACAAATAATAACTGGTTTTTCAGCAGCAGGGAGACCACAATATCATGAGGGGAGGCTTACCACCATGCACAGGTGGGAAAGGGTTATTGTTTATTCTCTACTTTTTGGGCTCCTGGTTTTTAATGTTTACACTGGCATAATGGTTTTTGGAGTGCAGGACAGGTTGGTGGCCAGAGAAATTAGTCTGATCAATAAAGATGATATTGAGGTAATAAAGATGGGGACTTCTGAGGATGGCGGCAGGATAGTGATCAACGACAGTATGGGTGTAAGCAGACTGGGGTTTTTGGCCGAGCACAGTTCTATCTATATCATGGTAGAGGATTATGAAGGTATGATTCCCATCCATCCAGGTCTATCTATTGTAGGGGGAGTAGATGGAACCAGGTCCCAGGTAATTGTAGGTGCTGCTAAGACAGGAGGTTTTGTAGTAAACTATAACAAGTATGGTTTTGCTCCCCAGCTGATTTTGTCTGTGGAGAGTGAAGGCGGAGTTCTCAGGACCTATAACAATCATAGCATTATTCCCCAGGCAGTGATTGCTGCTGACAGCAAAAGTGGTTCTATAAAACTCTATAATCAATACGGAAACAATCTCATGTCCCTGGAGCAAACCGATGAAGGGCACGGGGGGTTATGGCTTTTTGATAATCTGGGTGATGCTATCCAGTACTATGGACAGGATGAGAACAAAACTGATTAATACTTGACAGGAGTGCCGTTTGAGTATAAAATATTCCTAAGTTAATATTTTATGAGATGATGAAGGAGAGGAGTAGCTTTTTCCCCTCCCCAGAGAGGGAACCTCAAGGGCTGCAAGGGTTCCTGGAGAAGGGGGAAGTGAAGGTCGCTCTGGAATCCCTCAGATGAAATAATATTAGTCTGAGGCGGCACAGCCGTTATCTAATTGAGTGCTGCTCACAGGAGTAGAAATAAGGTGGTAACGCGGAACCTCCCTTTCGTCCTTAGAACAGGGAGGTTTTTCATATTCCAGAAGGGAGGCAGTAGGATGCAGAGAGAAGGATTGCCCAGTCGGTATGATCCCGGCAAGGTTGAAAAGAAACTCTATGCCAGGTGGGAAAAGGAAGGATATTTTGAGCCTGTAGGGGATAGCCCCTATTATGTCATTCCCATGCCTCCTCCCAACATTACCGGGGCTTTGCACATGGGACATGCTCTCAACAACACTCTCCAGGATATACTGATTCGCTGGAAGAGGATGGAAGGCTATACTGTTCTCTGGCTGCCGGGGACCGACCATGCTTCCATTGCCACCGAAGCCAGGGTGGTGGAAGCTTTAGCCCGGGAAGGTAAGAGCAAAAAAGATCTGGGTCGAGAGGCTTTCCTGGCTAAGCTCTGGGAGTGGAGAGAAAAATATGGGAGAACTATCACTTACCAGCTCCGAAAGCTTGGTTGTTCCTGTGATTGGAGCAGAGAAAGATTTACCATGGATGAGGGGCTTAACCGGGCTGTGGTGGAGGTTTTTAAACAGTTTTACCAGGAGGGTTTGATCTACAGAGGCGATTATATAGTCAACTGGTGTCCAAGTTGTGAGACAACTCTATCAGATATAGAGGTTGAGCATAAAGACCATGAAGGCAAACTTTATTACATTGCCTACCCCCTGGCAGGGGAAGATGGGGAGATAATAATTGCTACCACCAGGCCGGAAACCATGCTGGGGGATACCGGGGTTGCAGTAAACCCGGAGGATAAGCGGTATGAAGGTTATGCCGGCAAAAAGGTGGTTCTTCCCCTGATGGAGCGGGAAATACCAGTTATTTCTGATTCTTACGTGGATCCTGAATTCGGTACCGGTGCCCTGAAAATAACCCCCGGCCATGATCCCAATGATTTCGAAATTGGAGAACGCAGGCAATTAGAAACGGTGAACGTTATAGATGAAAAAGGCATGATGACAGAAGCTGCCAAACAGTACCAGGGATTGGACAGGTATGAATGCCGGGAAAAAGTAATAGAGGATCTGAAAAAAAGAGGTCTTCTCAGGAAAGTTGATGATTACCCTCACTCAGTGGGTCACTGTTACCGGTGTGACAGTACCGTTGAACCCCTTGTTTCCCGGCAGTGGTTTGTCAGGATGAAGCCCCTGGCCAAACCGGCTATCAGAGCAGTGGAGGATGGCCAGGTGAGATTTGTTCCTCCTCGATTTGCCAGGATTTATCTGCGGTGGATGGAGGAGATAAGGGACTGGTGTATCTCCCGGCAGCTGTGGTGGGGGCACCGAATTCCGGTCTGGTACTGTCAGGATTGTCAGGAAGAAATAGTTCATGACCAGGAACCGGCTAGCTGTCCGGAGTGTGGTAGCAATGCACTAGTGCAGGATCCAGACGTCCTGGACACCTGGTTTAGCTCGGCTCTCTGGCCTTTTTCAACACTGGGCTGGCCGGAGAAGACAGAAGACCTGGAGAGGTTTTTCCCGGCAAGTGTCCTGGTTACAGGTAGAGATATAATATTCTTCTGGGTGGCAAGAATGATCTTTTCCTCCTTGAAGTTCATGGGTGAAGTGCCTTTTCAGGATGTTGTTATTCACGGTATGGTGAGAAATGCCGAAGGGAAAACCATGAGCAAGTCCCTGGGAACAGGTGTGGATCCTCTGGATATAATAGAGGATTACGGAGCTGATGCCCTGAGGTTTGCCCTGCTCCACGGTATAACCCTGGGTAATGATACCCGCTTTCGACCGGAGAAACTGGAAGCCAGCCGCAATTTTACCAACAAGCTCTGGAATGCGGCAAGATTCATCCTCATGAATACGAAAAATGAGATCATGAAACAGCCAGAACCTCAAGATTTAGCTTCTCGCTGGATTCTCAGCCGTTTACAGGGAATTATTGTGGATGTAACCAGGAACCTTACTGCTTACCGTTTCAGTGATGCTGCTCAGGCTGTTTATGATTTTACCTGGAGCGAATTTTGCGACTGGTATATCGAGCTGGCCAAATCCACCCTTTACAGTGAGAGAAATGAAGAGGAGAAAGATGAGATCATTTCTGTTCTTCATCATGTTTTCCAGCAAATCTTGCATCTTCTCCATCCAGTAATGCCCTTTGTCAGCGAGGAAATATGGCTTTCTCTTCCCGGTACAGGAGAGACTTTGATGAAGGCTCCCTGGCCTGAAGCTACAGAAAAATATGTGGATCAAAGGGCAGAAGAAGATGTGGATATGCTTAAAGAAATTATCCGTGCCATCAGAAATATGCGGCAGGAGATGGATGTGCCGCCGGGAAGAAAAATAACTGCAGTGATTGCCGGAGAGAAGAAATGGCACTCTCTTCTGGTAACTGGAACAGATTATATCAAGGATCTGGCAGGAGTCTCTCGCCTGCTAATAGGAGACACTGGCCAAACAGATACACAACATTCTCTATCCACTATTATCAAGGGCATAGAGATTTATCTGCCCCTGGCAGATATGCTGGATCTAAAGGAAGAAAAAAACCGCCTGGAGAAGCAGAAAGCAAAGCTTGAACAGGAGCTGAAAAGGGTTACCCAACAGCTGAATAATCAGGGCTTTGTCGAAAAAGCTCCTGCCAAACTGGTGGAAGCTGAACGGCAGAAGGAAAAGGAATATCAGGAGAGTTATGAGAAGGTTTGTGAGCGGCTGCAGCAGGTTAATTCAGCCCTAAAGGCAGGAAAAGACTGATTATCAGGAGGCTATTGAATAGAAGGTGGAGACGGGCAGCAGAAAAATCCAGGCTGCTGCTCAACCCCTCTTCCTTTGCAATCTGGCAAAAAAATCCTCTCAAAAATGGTATTGAGGAGATAACCAGAAATCCCATGGGGTGTAAAAGTCCTCCCATGATTAGAAAAAGCAGGAGGATGAAAGGAAAGATAAAGAGTAGCAGAAGAAGCTTTTTACACGTTTCCTGCCCCATGATGATTGCGCTGGTTAGTATTTTTTTCTCCCTGTCTCCTTCATAATCCATGAGTTCATTGCTCAAAAGAACACCAGTCATGAGGAGGCCGGGAAATATGCCCAGAATGAAAGGCCAGACGTGCCATGTCTCCCCTTGAGCCATGTAACCACCCAGGGAGAGAAGGGGGCCGAAGAGGAAGAAAACCATTACAGCTCCTAATCCCCTATACTTGAAGCTCACAGGAGGCGCGGTATAGAAATAGGAGGAGAATGCCCCAATGGTTCCCAGGAAAAATACTGACCAGCCTGTCCTGATAGCCAGGAAAAGCCCCAGTATCAGGGCCAGGGTGTACAACAGGAACATCATCAGGTGATAATAGCTGGGGGTAAGCCGGCCAGTGAGAAGGGGGTTTTCACATCGCCTGTTTTTATTACTGTCCAGGCCTTTTTGGTAGTCAAAGTAATCATTGGCCAGATTGCCAGCTGCGTGTAAAGACAATACTCCCAGAAGTGAGATAAAATATCTTTCCCAGGAAAAACTACCCTGTCCCAGGGCCAGGAAAGCACCCAGGGAAAGGGGAAGGATACTACCTCCGAAGGCAAAAGGTCTTAAAGATGTCCAGAATAATAAGATTTTACTTGACATTTTCCATTCCCCTTTTTAAAGTATAACCAGAAGCCTTTCAATATATAGAGGAGGAAAAATATTGGAAAAATACAGCAGTCCTCAGGAGTATATTTACAGTTTTGCCCTCTTTGGCAAGAAGGGGGGCTATAAGCCGGGGCTGGATCGAGTTAATTATATGCTTTCCCGGGTTGGGAATCCTCATCTTGTTTATCCCATCATTCATGTGGGAGGGTCAAATGGAAAAGGTTCAACAGTAGCCTTCGTGGATGCCGTGCTTCAGGAGAGTGGTTTCCAGGTTGGCAGGTTTACCTCACCTCACCTCACTTATTATGGAGAGAGAATGGCTGTTAATGGTCAACCAATGCCTGAAGATGAGCTTGCAGAACTGGTAGAAAAGCTCTCACCAATTTTTGAAGAGGTGGAGGAGAAAACAGATTTTGGCAGGCCCAGTTTTTTTGAAGTAACCACCCTGCTGGCTCTTTATTATTTTGCCCGACAGGGTGTAGACATAGTGGTCTTGGAGGTGGGTCTGGGGGGAATTCTTGATGCCACCAATGCTGTTCAACCCACCATATGTGCCATAACCAACATTGAATTAGAACATACTCAGTATCTGGGGGATACTGTGGAGGAGATAGCCCTGCAGAAGGCAGGAATTATTAAAGAAGGTATTCCTGTAATCACCGGTGCAAAAGAAGGTGCCCTGCAGGTAATCAAGGATGTGGCAAAAAGCCGGCACTCCCCTTGTGTAGTATTGCAGGATGATTATCAGTGGGAAAGGATTCAGAGCAATTATAATAAGCAGGTATTCAATCTGAAGACCCAGATGAACAACTATCAGCAGCTGAAAATTCAGCTGGCAGGATTGCATCAAATATCTAATGCTGTCATGGCTGTTGCTATCCTGGAAAATCTGCCAGCTCCTCTGCAAGTAAAAAAGGAGGATATCATAAAAGGTTTGCTGAATACTTTCTGGCCAGGGCGTCTGGAAATAAGGCTGGAAAACCCAATACTGGTTCTTGACGGGGCCCATAATCCCAGCGGTTTTGATACCCTGGTAAATTTCCTTAAAGAGGAAATGCCTGAACAAAAAGTTGTCTTTATTCTTAGCTTTTTAAAGGACAAGGATGTAACACCCTACATGGAAAAAATAAAGTCACTAGCTTCCACTGTAATATTCACCCAGAGCCAGAATTTTCGGGCTGCGGACCCCCGCTGGTTGAAGGAGACAGCAGGTTCCCAGGACATCCCTGTTGAAGTGATACATGAAGTGGGCATTGCCCTGGAGAGGGGGAAAATCCTGGCAGGGCCTGATGGAGTTCTCTGTCTGGCCGGCTCCTTATACGCAGTTGGTGAAGCCAGAGAAATTCTAGGAGCAAAAGAATATTTTGTGCAGGCATAAAATAATAATAAGCACATAGATATATAATAGAAAAAGCTGGGACAACAGGGGATGGCATCAAGTGGCAATCCCCGGGAGGGATGTGATTGCAGGTATGAAGTTTCGTGACCTATTCGATAGAGATGGTCTTTCTCTGGCAGGCATGATTGTTGTTATGTCCCTGTTTGCTCTCCTCATAGGTGTTGTTATGGGTAACTGGATTATCCGCATTGCAGCAGGACCTCCCACAGATAGAGTGGAGGTTGCCAATCAACAGCAAGCTATTCCAGATCCGGTGAGAGAAGAAACACCAGTAGATGACAGAACAGAACCTGTACCTGATGAACCTGATATTATAGATGATGAAACTGGAGTTTTTGTGGTTCAGGTTGGTGCTTTCGGCTCCCGGGAAAATGCGGAAAGACTTAAAGCTGACCTGGAAAACAGGGGATTCAGTGTTTACATTACTGATACTCAACCGTACCGGGTGCATCTGGGAGCCTATGATAACAGGGAAGAAGCGGAGGAGATCAGGGATCAGGTTGAAAGGATAGGTTTTGAAGCATTTATTACCCACTGAAGAGTGGGTTTTTTTTTGCCAAAAATTCTTCCCTGCTGCTGATATTATCCTGCGAGCGTAGCAGGCAAGGGAAAAGATGGGTTGCAGGGAATTAGAAATAATATATTTGTAAAGAAAGCAAAAATATACTATAATAATCTGTGGGCTAATAGTGGGGAAATAAGCCCGGATACAGGAAAAATTGGGGAAACCAAAGAAAAAACCCAACCTCAGACCTTTAAAGGGTTTGGATAAACTGTATTTAAAAATAGGGTTTTACCAGGCTTGAGTTTTGCTTAAAGGTGGTGATTAAGAGAGTTGTGTCAGTTATAAGCAGAGTAAAAGATAGAGATGATTGAGAAGGAGTTTTTTGTGAAATATAGAACGAAAAAATAGCCGGTTGACTGACCGGTTTTCTACAGAATTATTTTTTCCAGGTAATTATTGTGTGCATCATATCTGAATAACCTCATACAAAATTAAGGGAGGAGTGAAGGGGACTTGGCACTGAAAACATTTAAAAGGGGAACAGTTGCTCCGGAAAGAAAAGAAGCAACCCGCAATCAGGCAATACAAAAATCATCTGTGCCGGAGAAGGTGTATCTTCCTCTTGCAGAAGGCCCTGGCGAGCCGGCCAAACCGGTGGTAAAAAAGGGTGATGAAGTTAAAGCCGGCCAGCTCCTGGCTGAAGCCCAGGGGAACTGGGGATTGCCTGTTCGGGCCAGCATTTCCGGCACTGTAGAAGGAATTGTAGAAAGAGCTTTGGTAAGTGGTCAATCCGGCAAAGCTATTGTTATAGCAGCAGCAGGTGAAGAATCCAGCCCGGCCCTGGAGCCCCTGGGAGAAAAAATAGAAGATCTGGACCCGGCTGCCATTATTACAAGAGTGCAGGAGGCCGGTATTCTGGGTATGGGAGGTGCAGCCTTCCCAGCTCACATTAAGCTTGCCCCCCCTGAAGGAGTTACAATAGACACTGTTATAATCAACGGGGCCGAGTGTGAGCCCTACCTTACCTGTGATGAAAAGATAATGGAAGAAAAACCCGAAGAAATAGTTAAGGGATTGCAGATACTGATGCAGGCAACTGGTGCTAAAGAGGGCATTATTGGCGTTAAAGGCCATAAGAAAAAAGCCCTTGAGGGATTGGAGAAAGCAGCAGAAGGGTTGCCTGCGATAAGAACCTGTGCCCTGGCTGATAAATACCCTCAGGGAGCAGAGAAAATGCTCATTGATGCTATCCTGCGCAGGCGGGTTCCTAAAGGAGGATTACCTTTTCAGGTTGGGGTAGTGGTAAACAATGTGCAAACAGCAGTGGCCGTTAAAGAAGCAGTGCTTGATGGACAATCTCTTCTCAAGCGGGTGGTAACAGTTACCGGGTCAGGGGTAAACGAACCAAAGGATATTGAGGTATATGTGGGAACACTGGCAGCAGAAGTTGTGGAAATGGCTGGTGGCCTTAAGGAAGAGGCTGGCAAGGTTGTTCATGGAGGTCCTCTCATGGGAATATCCCAGCACAACCTGGATTTCCCCCTGGGTAAAAGTACTGCTGGACTATTGATACTTTCTGAAGAAGAAGCTCATCTGCCCCGGGAATGGGAGTGCATTAGATGTGCCCGGTGTGTGGATAACTGTCCTATGTTCCTCAACCCTATTTCTCTGGCCAATTTTTCCCAATTCGACAGGCTTGAGGACATGGAAAGATTTAGTATTATGGAATGTATTGAATGTGGAACCTGTTCTTACATCTGCCCGGCTAAAAAACCCCTGGTCCAGAGAATAATTCTCGGCAAAGGTGCTCTCAGAGCTGCGCAGAGGAAAAATGCAGGGAGGGATTAACCAATGGAAGACAAAAAACTGCTCATAACCCCTGCTCCCCATATTAGAAGTGGGGACACTGTTCCCGGGGTTATGGAGGGAGTTATATTTGCTCTGGTTCCAGCCATGTTTGCTGCAGCATATTTTTTTGGGTTTGCTGCTCTGCAGATAATTTTAACTTGTATTTTAGCCTGTGTTGTCACAGAAGCATTGTGGGTTTATGCCCGGAAGAAAGATGTTAGGGCATATCTCGGTGATGGCAGTGCTGTTGTTACAGGAATTCTTCTGGCCTTTACGCTACCCCCAACCACTCCCCTCTGGACAGCAGCTTTAGGTGGCATTATTGGAATTTCCCTGGGAAAACATATCTTTGGTGGTCTGGGTTATAATGTTTTTAACCCGGCTCTGGTGGGACGGGCTTTTTTAACCGTTTCTTTCCCATCTCTTATGACCAACTGGGTTTTTGATGGTGTTACTGTTGCAACTCCCCTGGAGCATTATGCGGCAACCGAATATATAACATCATACTGGGACTTATTTGTTGGCTCTATAGGAGGTTGTCTGGGAGAAACTTCTGCCATATTGATATTATTAGGTGGAGCTTACCTGTTATATCGGGGAATCATTGACTGGCGTCTGGCTTTAGGATATGCAGGGACTGTGGTAATTTTTGCCCTGCTTTTGGGTCGGGACCCCATATTCCATCTCTTCTCCGGTGGGCTCATTTTGGGAGCTATCTTCATGATCACTGACCCGGTAACCAGTCCCATTGGTAGAAAGGCTCGCTGGGTTTATGCCATTGGCGCTGGCCTACTGGTGATGGTCATCCGTATCTGGGGTGCGGCCCCGGGAGGTGTCCTTTATTCAATTCTTCTTATGAATGCAACTGTTCCGCTCCTGGACCGTTATCTGCCGGACCGGATTTTTGGGGAGGTGAGTAAGAAGTGAAAGATAATATCAAGATGGTACTGGTTCTTACCTCTATTGCTCTCATGTCTGCTCTGGTTCTGACTGGTGTTTATGAATTTACAGCCCCAATTATTGAAGGTCATGCTCAGGAAGCCATAGCTCGCTCTATAAGTGAGGTTCTGGGCCAGATTGAAGATATGGAAGTTTTAGAAATTGAGGGGAAGGAAGTATATAAAGCTTACCGTAATGGAGAGCTGGTAGCGGCAGTTATCACTGAAGCATCCGGCTATGGTGGGGCAATACAGGTAATGGTTGGCATGAACCTGGAGGAAGAAAAAATTCTCCACGTCAATGTTCTGGAGCACCGGGAGACTCCCGGTATCGGGACGGTAATTGAAGAAGAAAACTTCACAAAAAGGTTTGCCGGCCTGGCCTTCAAAGATTCCTACCGGCAGGATGTGGATATAATATCCGGTGCCACTGTTTCAACCCGGGCAGTAATAACTGCTGTAGAGAGAGCAGTTGAATTTATACAAAAGCATCTAGGTGATGAAATTCAGCTGGAGAACAGGGGTGATCTCTGATGTCTTTATTGAATATTTTCAAAAATGGCCTGTGGAATGAGCACCCCATTTTTCGCCTGCTCCTGGGCATGTGCCCGGTACTGGCTGTAACCACTACAGCGGAGAATGGACTGGCAATGGGGTTGGCCACCACTTTTGTCCTGGTAAGTTCAGAAATTGTCATTTCACTTTTACGTAATGTAATACCGGCCAGGGTGCGTATCCCCAGTTTTATCGTTGTAATTGCAACATTTGTCACCATCGTTGACTATACTATGATGGCTTTTGCTCCGGCAATTGCTGAATCACTGAGCATCTTCATCCCTTTAATTGTGGTGAACTGCCTCATACTTGGTAGAAATGAGGCCTTTGCTTCCCGAAACACTACCTTGAGGTCAATTATGGACGCTCTGGGTATGGGTGTAGGTTTTACCTGGGGTCTGGTAATACTTGCTGCAGTCAGGGAGCTTTTGGGCACAGGTGAAGTTTTCGGTTTTACCATTTTAGGTGAATGGTTTCCTACCTGGAATGTTATGGTGTTGCCTCCAGGAGCCTTTATTTCCCTGGGTGTGATCCTGGCCTTACTAAATCAGCTTATCATCTGGCGAGAGCAAAGAATCCAGGGGGTGAAATAGATGGAAAACCTGTTGCTTATATTTGCAGGAACTGTACTGGTAAACAATTTTGTTCTGGCGCAATTTCTGGGGATTTGCCCATACCTGGGTGTTTCCCGACAGGTTGATACCGCTTTCAGCATGGGTATGGCAGTAACTTTTGTCATGACCATGGCTGCCATGGTGACCTTTTTTATACAGAATTATCTGCTGATTCCTCTGGGCCTGGAGTATTTACAGACAGTCTCCTTCATCCTGGTTATTGCCTCCCTGGTACAGCTGGTGGAAATCTTTTTGCGTAAGGTAAGTCCGGTCCTCTACCGGGCTCTGGGAATATTCCTGCCACTTATTACCACCAACTGTGCTATTATGGGTCTTGCTCTCCTCATTCCCCGGGAAGGCTACAATTTTATTGAAGCTATTGTGTTTGCCCTGGGAGCAGGTGTTGGATTTACTCTGGCCATTGTGCTCATGGCTGGGTTGCGGGAACAACTGGAGATGTCAGATATGCCCCAAGCTTTAAGGGGTGGCGCCATTACCCTGATTATGGCTGGCTTGATGGCTATGGCTTTCATGGGCTTTGCCGGCGTTATCGGGACTTGATGGATGGGGAAGGAAGGTGTTTAATATGCAAACCGATATCTTTCTATATGCTGTATTGACCATGGGTTTTTTAGGTGCAGTATTTGCTGCCGGCCTGACCATTGCTGCCCGTGTTTTTGCAGTTGACACAGATCCCAGGGTGGATGATATTGAAGAAGTTTTACCTGGTGCCAACTGTGGTGCCTGCGGTGAACCAGGGTGCCAGAGCTTTGCTGAAGGTGTTGTGGCTGGCAAGGTCCCTGTAAATGGATGTCCTGTTGGCAGTGCAGATGTAGCTGCCCAGATAGCCAGGATTATGGGGCAGACTGAAGCTGCCACCAGGGAAAGACAGATAGCACATGTTTTGTGTAGGGGGAACAGGGAGAATGCTGTTGCCCGGTCCGTTTATGATGGTATTCCTTCCTGTGCCGGTTCTCAAGCCCTGGGAGGCGGTCACAAGGCCTGCCCCTATGGATGCCTGGGATTGGGAGATTGTGTGGACATTTGTCCCTTTGGTGCTGCAGTCATGGGGGAGGATGGCCTGCCTCAATTTGACCCGGATAAATGTACAGGTTGTGGAAAATGTGTTGAGGCCTGTCCCCGAAATATTGTTACCCTGGCTGGCATATCAAAAAAACATCATATCTACTGTTCAGCAAAGCTTTCAGCAAAAGAGATTAGAAAAGTCTGCAGCGTGGGCTGCATTGGCTGTCAGAGATGTGTTAAAGCCTGCCCTGAGGAAGCCATTTCAATGGATGGCAGGCTTGCAGTCATGGATTATGAGAAATGTAAGAATAGCGGCGAGTGCGTGGAGGTTTGTCCCATGAACACCATACAGAGCATGGAGCAAAAAGAGCTGGTCAAGAAGTGAAAATTGAGGGCCTCTTCTAGAGGCTCTCAATTCATTTTTAGGGGAGAAATTGGACAGGTATTCGATAGAACAGGTGGTTTAAAATGTGTTATAATAAGCCTGCTGGAGGGTTTTTTAGATGAACCTGAAAAAGTACTTTGAAGTTTTGCAGATAGGCGATAAGATTCTCCTGGCAGGCATTATTCTTTTTTCTCTGCTGGGTATTATGTTTCCTTACCTTTATCCACCGGGAGCTCTCAGCAGCGCTGAAGTGGTTATTTCTGTTCAGGGACAGGAGAAAGCCCGTATGCAGATGGGCAATATACCGGCAGAAGGCCTGGAAGTAGAAGTTGCCGGTCCCATTGGCATACACAGGGTAATAATAACTGAAGAAGGAGTCAGGGTAATAGCTCCGGAAAAAGACCCCTTGAAAATTTGTGAGAAAACTGGCTGGATAAAAAGGCCCGGTCCCATGATTATTTGTGTTCCTAATGAACTGGCTATCTGGCTGGAGAGTGATGAAGCAGCAGAACTGGATGGTATTACCGAGTAGGAGTGATTTTTTGTGGAACGGAAGAAATTAATTTTTTATATAATTTCCGTCATGGTTATACTGGGATTGCTGTATTTGGCTTTTAGCCAGGAGAGAAAGCTTGCTGTTAGCGAGGAGACTCGTTTTTTTATGGATACAGCAGTTACAGTAAGGGTTTTTGCTGCAGATGCAGAGGAGATAATTGATGCCACATTTACTGCTATGAAAGAGGTAGCTCAAAAAGCTGACCGCTTTGACCCCGAGAGCGAAGTAAGCAAAATCAATGATCCGGGAGGAGAAGCGGTTCAGGTCAGCCCGGAAATCTTCCAGATCATAGAGAGTTCTCTTAAGTGGGCTCAAGAATCCCAGGGTGTTTTTGACATAACAATCGGGAGTCTGGTTGATGTGTGGGGATTTTCTGTTCAGGACCCGGTTGTTCCTTCTCAAAAGGAAATTGCTGCAGCCCTGGATGTTGTTGACTATGAAGAAGTTGAAGTTTGTCCGGCAGGCAAAACTGTGAAAGTCCCTCAGGGATTTACCCTGGACCTGGGAGGAGTTGCCAAGGGCTTTGTGGTTGATAGGGGCATGGAGGTGCTCAAAGATTTGGGAATTGAAGCTGCTTATATCAATGCAGGTGGTGATATTCGTGTTCTGGGGCCCAAGCCTGATGGTTCACCCTGGCGCATAGGCATCCGAGACCCCAGGGTTTCTGAGAACAGTAGTATCCTGGAGGAATATATTGTTCAGATGGCCACTGGCAGCATTGTAACCTCAGGGGATTATGAGAGATATTTTAGCTATGATTCCCAGAGGTACCATCACCTGCTGGACCCTCGAACTGGCTATCCAGCCAGTGTGTTGCGAAGTGTCAGTGTTGTGGGGCCATCAGCAGTTGAAGCAGACATTTTTTCCACATTGATCTTCGTTCTCGGTAATGAAGCTGGCCGGGAATTTATTGAAAAAGTGCCGGATTATGAGGCATTAATGGTCACAGTTGAGGGGGAAATTGTTGTCAGTTCTGGTTTCAATAATTATATAGAATAAAGCAGGAAAAGAATGCTTTTTGAGAGAATTGTGATAGAATAAGAGAGTTGGGTGTAGGAGATGCATATAGACTACAGGGATAATAGATTCCGCCATGGTATAAGGAGAATTGCTGCAATCGGTATTTTAACCGCCATGGGTCTTGTCTTTCATTTCATTGAATCCCTGTTACCTCTTTTGACTCCAGTTCCTGGAGCCCGGCTGGGACTTGCCAACATTCCGGTGGGCCTGGCAATTGTTCTTTTGGGTGTTCGAGGAGGTGGACAGGTGCTCATACTCAGGATCTTCCTGGGTTCTCTTCTGGCCGGTACTTTCCTGACATTTCCATTTTATTTGAGCCTGGCCGGCGGAGTTCTGGCCTTTTCATTCATGGCTTTCACCTACACTTATGGTGGAGCCTATTTCAGCCTGATAGGTGTGAGCATCATGGGTGCTGTGGCCCACAACTTGGGGCAGATTCTGGTAGCTGTATTCTTCATTGGTGGCTGGGGAGTTATGTATTACCTGCCATTTTTATCTTTAATAGCAATCCCTACAGGTTTTCTTGTAGGGGCTGTTGCCAGCTACACCCTTTCTCATCTTCAGGAGGTAAGTCCATGAAAAAAGAACTGATCCTGGCTTCAGCCTCACCCCGGAGAAAAGAAATCCTGGCCATACTGGGCTATCCCTTTACGGTTAAAGAGAGTGGCATAAAAGAGACTGCTCCTGAAGGGCTTGAGCCGGCAAAATATGTTGGCAGGACTGCCAGGGATAAGGCAAGGAAAGTTGCAGAGATGAGTAAAGGCCTGATTATTGGGGCCGATACCGTTGTTGTTCATCAGGACAGGGTACTGGGTAAGCCACGGGATAATGCTGATGCAGAGAGGATGCTAAAAGATCTAAGCAGTAGCATCCATGAAGTGATGACTGGTATAGTGGTCATTGACTCAGATACCGGCAAGGAGGCTTCTGCTTGCGAAATCACCAGAGTCTACTTCCGACATCTTGGGGGGGAAGAAATTAGGGGTTATGTTGCTACAGGGGAACCAATTGATAAGGCAGGTAGTTATGCAATACAGGGAGTTGGAGCAGTATTTGTTGAGAAAATTGAGGGATGTTACTTCAATGTAGTGGGTTTGCCTATTTTCCGTCTTTACAGGATGTTGGCCTCCTTTGGTATAAATATATTCACCTAGGAGGTAAAAGATGGGGGGAAAGGATTATTATCACCAAACCATGAAGGAGTTGCCTGCAGATGAACGGCCCAGGGAGAAAATACTCCGCAACGGATCAGCAAGCCTGTCCAATGCTGAACTTCTGGCCCTAATAATAGGGACAGGAACCCGGAAAGATACAGCCATTGGCCTGGCTCAACGGCTGCTGACGAAGATTGAAGGTTTAAGAGGGCTTCTGGACTATTCAATGGAAGAGCTCATGGAGGTGGAGGGAATAGGACTGGCAAAAGCTGCTCAACTGAAAGCTGTTGCCGAACTTGTTATGCGGATTCCGGGAGGTGTTGAAGAAGAGACAGTTATTAAATCTCCCCAGGAAGCGTCAAAAGCTTTAATGCCCAGGTTGCGTTACTTGAAACAGGAGAACTTCTCCATCGTTTTGCTCAATACCAAGAACCGGATCATAGCCATTGAAACTGTAACAACTGGCGGCTTGAATAGTTCAATTGTTCATCCCCGGGAGGTTTTTAACCGGGCCATAAGAAGAAGCAGTGCGGCAATAATTCTGGCTCACAATCATCCCAGCGGTGACCCCAGTCCCAGTCAGGAGGATATCAGGGTGACCAGGAGACTTATGGATGTTGGGCAGATGGTAGGAATCAACGTTCTAGATCACATCATAATTGGTGATGGCAATTATATGAGTTTAAAAGAAGAAGGAGTAATCTAAACAGTATAGGCCAGAAAGGAGAAGAAGTAGATGTTATTGAAGATGCTGAGCGCTCCATTTTCTCGGGACATGGGTATTGACCTGGGAACAGCCAACACACTGGTGTATGTGAGGAACAAAGGAGTTATTTTGCGAGAGCCTTCAGTTGTAGCGATACACAGTGACACAGGCAATATACTGGCTGTTGGCCAGGAAGCAAAAAGAATGATAGGGCGGACACCCGGCAGCATAACAGCCATAAGGCCCATGAAAGATGGAGTAATTGCAGATTTTGATATAACTGAGAAGATGCTAAGATATTTTATCACCAAAGCCCATGGTAGAAAGAGACTGGTTCGGCCCCGGATAATAATATGTGTTCCCTCCGGGGTTACTGAAGTAGAAAAACGGGCAGTTATTGATGCTGCCCTGCAGGCAGGAGCCAGGGACTCCTTTCTCATTGAAGAACCCATGGCAGCTGCTTTAGGTGCAGGTCTGCCGGTAAATGAGCCTACCGGCAATATGATCGTGGATGTAGGTGGTGGGACCACCGAAGTGGCCATAATAGCCCTGGGAGGAATTGTGGCCAGCCAGTCCATCAGGGTTGGTGGCGATGAGATGGACGAGGCTATTATCCAGTATGTTAAAGATGAATACAAGACCATTGTTGGTCTGAGAACAGCAGAGGATATTAAGATTGAAATTGGTACCGCTATTGAAGGAACAGAAGAAGTAACCAGAGATATTCGAGGCAGGGATATGTTAACAGGTCTTCCCAGGACCATTAAAGTTTCCTCCAATGAGATTCGCCAGGCATTAAAAAGTCCCATAGATTTAATCGTAGGTGCTGTTAAAAGGACCCTGGAGAAGGCACCGCCGGAACTGGCCAGCGATTTGATGGATAGAGGAATAATGCTTGCTGGTGGAGGGGCTCTTCTCAAGGGACTGGATACCCTTCTCAAAGAGGAGACAGGTATGCCCATCTTTCTAACAGAAGACCCCATGGAGTGTATTGTAATGGGAACAGGCAAAGTTCTGGAGGAAATTAATTCTTTACGGAGAATTTTAATAACGAACAGGAAAATTTCTTAAGCTAGGAGGGAGGGCAGTGTGGCACAGTTTATCTAAACGATGGTATGTAGTGCTGGTTATTGCAGTTATAGCAGTGCTGGTAATCATGGCTGTGTTCGGGGTAAGGTTGAATATTGCCCAACCCTTCTCATTTCTTAACCGCATTATGGCCCCCTTCCAGGTAGCAACTTCCGGAGTGATTAATTTCTTTGCTGATATAAGGGAATTTTCCCAGGATCTGAAGGAATTTCGCCAGAGTAAAGATTATTACAAGGTGAAACTGGGAGAACTGGAGCGGGAACTGGATAGAATGCAGGAAATAAAGGTGGAAAATGAGAGGCTCCGTCAGCTTTTGAATTTTCCCTATCTGGAAGATTATGAAACCATTGGAGCGGATGTTATTGGTTATTTTCCGGAAAACTGGACCAGCGGGGTAATTATTAACAGAGGGAAGAGGGATGGAGTTCAGGAAAGGGATCCGGTAATAACTTATAATGGTTACCTGGCAGGTCAGGTTGAAGAAGTTTTCACCACCACAGCTCATGTTCATCTCCTAACCCACCCTTCTTTTGTAGTAGGTGGCCTCATACAGAGGGAAGCATCTCGAGCTCTAGGAGTTGTTAGGGGAACGCCTGCCGGCAAGGACCTCTATATAATGGACAACTTGAGCTGGGATGCTGATGTGCAAAGTGGGGATATGATAATCACTTCCGGGATGTCAGAATTTTTTCCTAAAGGTTTGCCCATAGGTGAAGTGGTGGAAGTGGGTGTGAGCGACTTTGGCTTGACTCAAAAAGCTACAATAAAACCATTCATCGCCGGGGTCACCCTGGAGGAAATCCTGATAATAATTGACCTGCAGGAGAAAAATGATGAAGGAGATTAGTTATCGAGGCGGTTTGCTTTTTGTCGCTCTTATTATACAAACCTCCTTATTCCCTCGGGTATGTCATGCTTATGTCTGTCCGGATCTGATCCTGATTCTTATCTGTATTTTTGGTCTTCTGAGGGGCAGCAAAAAAGGGGCGGGCTGGGGGCTTGTTGCTGGTTTCTTCCAGGATTTAATGGGGCTTAACACCAATATAATAATTAAACCCCTGCTAGGTTTCCTGGCCGGCAGTATTGAAGGGAAAATCTATAAGAGCAATATATGGCTGCCTCCTGTTATTATGTTTTTATTGAGCTGTTCTGCCGGTATAATAAACTATGTTGTTAGGTATGAGCTTCTCTTTAATCTGCCCTGGCCCCAAAGCTTTTTCAATATAATTTTACCGGGGGCTTTTTTAGACAGCCTTGTGTGCTTCGTTTTATATCCCATTCTGTACCGGATTGAGGGACGGTGGTATCGTCTGGGTTTAAGTTACTAGGAGGGAGAAAAATGGCTTCCCTGGACATAACCCACAGAGCAAGGATTTTGTGCATCTTTTTTCTCATAGTTTT
>PUNT01000277.1 GCA_003551905.1 Halanaerobiales bacterium | reverse complement strand
CAGAGCTAGGGTTCGAACAGAAATGGAGAGCTGTTTCAATAGATCCTGTATATATAAAGCCATATTGTTATGCTTATGTAGAAGGGGCTTAAATTCTTGCGGTACCTCCTTAGATAGATCTCCATGAACTTCATAAACAACAGGATTGGCACTGAAAGCATCCACTTTTTTACCAAAATTTTCTGCAATCTTGCGGATCCAAAAAGAAATATAGGAGGCGAAAATCAGGCTGATAATAATTATGAACACAGCAGGCACCAGAAAATACATGAGATTATTCCACAGCTTTTGCTGATAATTGGTAAAAGGGAGGGTTGCCCAGACCAGACCTGCTTCTTCACCGCTAAAACGAACCAATCTACTGATAAAAATGATTTCCCCATCTTCACCGTCATTAATAAAGCTGTTCTCGTTCTTCTCCCATAGAAGAGAAAAGATTTTGCCTGGGTCCGGCCCCGGGTTTGAATTGTTGCCACAGACAATGCTCTCACTGTCCATGCCTCCACTTATTAAAAACCCCAGGATGATTCCTTCCGTCTTTAAAGATGCTTCTCTATATAATTGTTCCAGGCAGTTTTTCAGCACTGCTAATCCTTCCTTCAGAGGAGTGTCCTTCCCCTCCATGTCAATACGGGCATAACAATGCAGTACCATAACTTCCATATCAAGAACAATTACTTCCATTTGCGAAATATTCTCCTGCAAAAGCACGTTACTGGCAAAATTATAACGCTCAATACAAATCAAAAGCATTAATAAAACCAGGAAACTTCCTACCAGCAAGCCTGTTCGCCGGGCTACACTAACACTTTTTTTTGCCACTTCAATGCCACTGCCTTTCTCTGAATATTTTGAAATTGGCTTGAATTTTTTTCCAGTACCTGAAGAGTTCTCTTCTACACAAAACAAAATTCCCCTTTACCTGCTAGCAAAATAAATTAATTTTTTTTCCTCCATGCCTGGCCTCCTCATTATCTTAAGCTGGCAGAAATAAGCATAGAATTTACTAAAATTAAACTCAGGAGGCCTGATTATGAAAATCGGAAAAGAGGAATTCCGGACCTTTCGCGGTTATGATCTGGATGCCCGGCAGAAAAAAACCCTAACTCCCAGCATGGAGGACTACCTGGAAATGGTCTACCGTCTGTCAGAAAAAAATGGTTTCACCCGGGTCAACGATCTGGCCAGGGCTCTAAACGTCAAGCCCCCCTCGGTGACCAGTATGATTCAAAGGCTCCATGAACGTCAGCTAATACGTTATGAAAAATATGGTGTCATCATTCTAACTGAGGCTGGGGAAAAAATTAGCCGTTTCCTCCTCAAGCGACACCACATGCTGGAAAAATTCTTTCAGGCTATTGGTGTCTCCAGGGGGCTTTTAAAAAATGTAGAACGAATCGAGCATAATCTCACCCCGGAAGCCACACAATGTTTGTACTTGCTGGTTGAGTATATTGAAAAAAATCCTGCCTGGTTCAAACCATTCCAGGAATACTGCAGAAAAAACCTGGAATAAAGACAGGGCTTATTTTTTTAGCCGCTATTAACATGAACCCCGGCAAAGGCATAAACTACTCATGAGTAATATAGCCGGGGGTGAAGTAAATGAAAAAGCAAAAATCTAAGTTTGTTGCAATTCTAGTTTTTTTCTGCTGTACCTTTTTTGTCCTGACAATAGGATGCAGTAAAAATGATAAAGCAGGAACAGATTCAGAAATACTGCAGGTGGTTGTTACCCTTTCATTCTTTGAAGATATGGTCAGCCAGGTTGGGGGAGAACACATTCAAGTAACAGCCCTGATTCCTGTTGGTGTAGAACCTGAGGACTATGAGCCAGTACCTGCAGACATCCGGGCCATTAATGATGCAGCAGTATTCATCTACAACGGGCACAACATGGAACGCTGGTTGCCCAGCATAATAAGTGATTTTGCCAGCAGGGAGAATTTTTATGCCCTGGCTGAACAGGAGGAAATTGAGACCATCCCACTGCCAGAAGGTCCCTTTGCTGGAGATCCTGATCCTCATGTGTGGACGGATGTAAAAAATGCTATCATCTATGTGCAAAAAATCTATTCAATACTGGCTGATGCCAGTCCGGAAAACAGAGATTACTTCAAGGCAAGAACTCAAAAGTATGTGAGAGAATTAGATGACTTAAATTCCTGGATAAAAGAACAGGTGGAAAAGATTCCTCATTCAAAACGTGTTCTCATTACCAGCGAACTTTGCTTTCAATATTTTGCTAGAACATATGGTTTTTTCCACGATGCCATCTGGACCATAAATGCCCCGGAGGAAGGGACACCAGCTCAGATTATACGCATCATAGACGTTTTAAGGAAGGTTAATGCTCCCAGTGTGTTTGTTGAAAATCAGGTAGATCACCGCCCTATGGAAAGGGTTTCCAGGGAAACAGGCATACCCATTGGTGGTATCCTCTATTCTGATTCACTCAGCCAGCCTGGTGAGGGAGGAGAAACTTACATCAAGATGATGAGGAGCAATGTGGAGCAAATGGTTGAGGCTCTGACTGGAAAGGAGTCTGATTAAATGAAAGCAGCACTGGATATAAAAGACCTTACTGTCAATTATGGTGGGATCCCTGCCATCTCCAACATAAGTGCTGAAATACCCTTTGAGCAGGTAACTGCCATCATAGGTCCCAATGGTTCCGGTAAAACAACTTTGATAAAAGCTGTTCTAGAACTGCTTCCCAGGCAAAAGGGCATAGTCAAAGTCATGGGCCAGCCCTTTGCCCGGGTTCGCAATCATGTGGCTTATGTGCCACAGAAGGAAGAGGTAGACTGGCATTATCCCCTTCTGGTCTGGGAGGCTGTAGCCATGGGGCGCCTGAAGCCGGGAAACATCCTGCGAGCCCTGGGTAGTAATGATGTTGAAATAGTGGAAGAATCCCTGGCCAAAATGGGCCTCACTGCAATAGCCAATAGACCTATTGGCCAGCTCTCAGGGGGGCAAAAGCAGCGAGTATTTTTAGCCAGAGCACTGGCCAGGAGGGCAGATCTCTACCTCCTGGATGAACCCTTCAACGGCGTTGATGCAACCACAGAGAAAATAATCATGGAATATATCCAGGCTTTAAGAAAACAGGGCAAAACCATAATTATTGTTCATCACAAACTCAACGAAGTGTATTCCAGCTTCGACCTGACCCTGCTCTTAAACCGGGAACTTATTGCATTTGGACCAACCTTGGAGGTCTTCAAAAATGGCTTTATCCAGGAGGCTTACCGGGAAAAACTAGAGCAAAATTCTGAAGAAAGAGTGGAGAAAGGAGAAAAATGCCTGGCCTATTGAGAATCCTGACCGAACCATTTATATATTATGAATTCATGCGCCTGGCCCTCATAACTGGAATAATTGTGGGCAGCATCTGTTCATTATTGAGCTGTTTTTTAGTGGTGAAACGTTGGGCATTGCTCGGAGATGCCATCTCTCATTCTGTGCTGCCAGGAGTAGCTTTTTCCTATATCCTGGGCCTGCCTTACTTCACTGGAGCCCTGTTCACAGGTCTGTTATCAGCTCTGGCCATGGGCTACATCCAGAAAAATAGCCGCATTAAAGAAGATTCTGCCATGGGTATCGTTTTTACCGGAGCCTTTGCCCTTGGTGTGGCTCTCATCACTTCCATTCGGGGCCGGGTGAACCTCTACAATATCCTCTTTGGCAACATTCTCACTGTTACCAGTGAGGATTTTCTCTTAACTGTAATAACAGGCATAATGGTGGTTGGCACACTATATTTTCTGTTTCGGGCCATAACTTTCTGGACTTTTGATCCAACTGCTGCCCAGGTAGCCGGACTGCCAGTTAACTTTTTACATTATCTAATGATGCTCCTTCTCACAGCTACCATTGTGGCCTCACTGAGAACAGTAGGTATTGTAATGGTTATCGCCATGCTCATTACCCCCGGGGCCACCGGATTTCTCCTCACCTATGAATTGAAAAAGATGATGGTTCTGTCCCTGGTATTCGGTAATCTTTCGGCAATTACTGGCTTATACCTATCCTATTATTTCAACCTGGCCACTGGAGCAGTAATGGTCCTCATAGCCAGCTTCTTTTTCCTCCTGGCCTTTCTTTTCTCACCCAGTCAGGGCCTGTTCTTCCGGAACAGATCTAAAGTATAGAAAAGCCCGGGACCTCATCCCGGGCTTTTCTAAGCAGGTACCATCTCTTTTTTGGGTTGTCTCATCCAATGACGGTGCTGGGCTATTGCAGCAATAAATTTCTTGCTGAACTCCCTGAAATCCTTGGAATTTTCCACGGTCACAACACCTAAATCTGTAACAACCCTATCATCATCCTTACCGGCCATTTCAATACCCTGTATTTCTGAAGCCAATAATAGATCCACACCTTCATTACTGGCCCCAAGAGCCTTGGCATGTTTAAATGCTTCGTTGACAAAATGCAGAGCATCGCCCTGGGTTTTCAGTGTTTCCACATTTTGCAGTCCACCGGGGATGTAAACTGCATCATACATTATAGACGCGGTTGTGAAGTAGTTTTTTCCCACATTCAGCTCCTGACCTTCTTTACTCTTGAGCATACCAAGATTTTTGCTGACAATCTCCGTATGAACACGCTCTTTTTTCAAAACATCCATAACCTGCATTGTTTCATTGAAATTAAACCCTTCCTCCAGCAGAATGGCAACTTTCCTGGTTTGTGGTACCATAATGGTATTCTCCTGGCTGACAGCAGGCGAAGATGCTGTTACCCCACTACCTCCGAATGTTTTGGGTGGCTCTACACCAATCCCCTCAGCTATCTGAATGGCCAGTTCTCCATCTACATTGTTAAACATGTCCACAACACGCTGCCTGATATCCTGGTCCTTAACGTTGCCCACCTCAAAATGGAAAGCCTCTACAATATGCTGTCTTTCTGCACTGGACATACTGTTCCAAAACAGTGCAGCCTGGCTGTAGTGATCATTGAAGCTTTCACTGCGTGCCCGCACCTTCCAGCCTTCCACCTTTTCAGCATGATGGGTATAACCCTGCTCCGGTAAGGGCTCCGGTGCATTGTCCTGAATTGAATTGGGTGAGTAGCTCACTGTACCCCGGTCAATGGTCATGCGGTGATAGCCATCTCGCTGATTATTGTGAATGGGAATAACTGGTCGGTTAATGGGGATCTCATGGAAATTGGGCCCACCCAACCTGATGAGCTGGGTGTCTAGATAGGAAAAAAGCCGTCCCTGAAGCAGGGGGTCATTGGTAAAATCAATGCCCGGCACCATATTGCCGGGATGGAAAGCAACCTGCTCTGTTTCAGCAAAGAAATTATCCACGTTGCGATTCAAGGTCATTTTACCGATTATTTTCACCGGTATATCTTCTTCCGGCCAGAACTTGGTAGCATCCAGAATATCAAAATCAAACTTGAACTCGTCCTCCTCTTCTAAAATCTGCACACCAAATTCATACTCAGGGTAATCCCCCATGTTTATGGCATCCCAGAGATCCCGTCTATTATAGTCAGGATCTTTTCCTGCCAGCTTCTGGGCTTCATCCCAAACCAGGGAATGCACACCTAATAAAGGTTTCCAGTGGAACTTGACAAAACAAGCTTTACCTTCCTTGTTGATGAAGCGGAAAGTATTAACGCCAAAACCCTCCATCATACGATAACTGCGAGGGATAGCCCTGTCAGAAAGCAACCACATTACCATGTGGGCAATCTCAGGCGTATTAACTACAAAATCCCAGAAAGTGTCGTGAGCTGCTGATGCTTGCGGAATTTCGTTCTGCGGTTCAGGTTTTATGGCATGGACAATATCCGGAAATTTGATGGCATCCTGAATAAAGAAGACAGGCATGTTATTGGCAACCAGATCATAGTTTCCATCCTGGGTATAAAATTTAGTTGCAAAACCACGAACATCCCGTACCGTATCTGCTGACCCCCGGGAACCTACCACGGTGGAAAAACGGACAAAGACAGGAGTTTTAACTGCAGGGTCCTGTAGGAATTTAGCCATGGTGTATTCTTCCATGGATTCATAGACCTGAAAATAACCATGGGCACCAAAGCCCCGGGCATGAACAACACGTTCAGGAATGCGCTCATGATCGAAGTGAGTTAATTTCTCCCGAAAATGGAAATCCTCCATCAGTGTGGGGCCCCGGTCCCCGGCCTTGAGTGAATCATCAGTGTGGGAAACAGAAACTCCCTGATTGGTGGTAAGCTGTTCTTTGTCATGATTCATAGTAAAATCTAAAAGCTGCTTTTCCTTTTTCTCTTCATATCGTTTTTTCAGTCTTCTCACCCCTTCAGTTGTTAGTGATTACCTCTTCTATTCTTTAGTTTTTCCCGGGAAAAATCTCCTAAACAAATAAATGATTAAAATATTTCCTACAGAGTCTTAATGATAAATATGAAAAAACAGGTCTTGATGACACTCAAACTGATCAATAAAACTTTAAGGAAAGAGTTTGAAATATTGATTACTATCAATATGAAAACAAACCAGACCCAGGCCAGAATCACTATCTTGGATTTTAGAGATAAACCTTTTTTTTCCCAAACGTCACTGAGGTATTTTTCATACAATTTTGTGGCGGTTAACCGCTTATATAGTTCAGGTGAAGCCTGCGAATAACACCAGAGGGCCAGGATCATAAAAGGTGAAGTGGGCAATAGCCGGACCATAATGCCAACACTACCCATGACAATGGCCATTGTTCCTAAAGCCAAAAGACATAACTTCTTTACTGGATTAATAGGCTATCCCCCCCCCCAGTTTTCTTAATTATGTAATTATCTGAGAAAAACAGACTCAAGAGCAGACTTGAAAAGCCAGCTCTTGAGTTTAGTCTACTCTCTGGGCTGCAACTGAGTACGAGTTTGCTGGATATCCTGCTGGGAAGCCTGCCCGGCAGATTGATAGTACCCTTTTTGTGAAGACAGTTGAGCTAACTCATACTGAAATTGTTCATCAGAATTTCGAATCTGGGATAGTGTTTGCCGTAGTTGTTGATTATCAGACTCAGCAATGGCTTTTGAATATGTGGTCAAACTGCTTTTCACCATTGAGAGCACGTCATTGGCAATTTCTTTGTCTTTCATATCAGCACCTCCTTGTTATTGCAGAAATGACATCAATTTTTGTGTAGTCTGTTGGGCAGACTGGGCAGATTGTTGCAGCATCTGTTTCAACTGTTGATCTGTACATTGCTGGGCGTACTCCTGAAGTTTGGTAGCTCCCGTCTGGTGATCACTAATTAGTTCTCGTAGGTTCTGAAGCTCCATCTGGCTAATTCTCTGAGGCATCTTAGGAAAACTCCTCCTTTCATTGGTTTTCATTATATTTTTTAGCTTAATATATAGACCTATACAGACAAGTTCTTTTTTTTACTAGTATTAGTTAGTAATTGCGTTAACAATTCCCAGCCCTGGAATAATGGACCTATCTGGTAAACTAGAACTAGTTTATTTATCATATAAAAAATTTTTGCCGATATATTAAAAAAGCAATTTAATAATCTCCTGTTGCAGGGGGTGATAAGTTCATATTTCAAAATCTTTAGTCAAAGGAAACAATTAACAGAAAGGAGCATAATATGACTGTATTTAAAGCCTTTGAACCACAGGTTAAGGTTAATGGAGAAACAGTGTTAGCTATCGTTGATGGTTTAGGGCTCTATAAGGAAAAAGCATTACACATCTTAGAATCATGTGGCATAAAAGAACCTAAACCTGGAGAGTGGTACTCACAGCAGGCATGGTTGGACGCTTTCAAGCAAATTTCTGATAGTCTAGGACCAGCCACCCTATATGCAATAGGGAAAAAGATCCCAGAAAATGCAGTATTCCCTCCTGAAATTGATACTGTAGAAAAAGGTTTGCATGCCATAAATGAAGCCTATCAGTTTAATCACAAGGACGGAGAAATAGGAGATTATATATTTGAAAAGACAGGGGAAAATCAGGGAAAAATGGTCTGCCGCAATCCCTATCCCTGTGACTTTGACAGAGGATTGATTGCAGCAATGGGTGGCAAGTTTACTGAAAAACATAAATTCAAAGTTGCCCATGATGACTCACAACCCTGCCGGAAACAGGGTGCTGATAGCTGCACCTATAAAGTTTCCTGGTAGCAAAAAAAGAAGTCCCTGTTTACCTCTAGAAGGTGAACAGGGACTTCTTTTATTTTGTTTTATATTTTAAATTTATACTATAGAATTAATAATATTGGCATGGTTGGGAGTTGGATAAGAAAAAACAGGAGCTTGAAACTCCTGGCTATAAATCTATACCTATATTGGCTTAATCAAAAATTGGTGCCGAAGGCGGGAGTCGAACCCGCACGGGGTTTAAGCCCCACCGGATTTTGAGTCCGGCGCGTCTGCCAATTCCACCACTTCGGCACCTTACCGCTTTCATTATAATATAAGTGAAAGCCTGTGTAAAGTGATGTTATTAGATATAGAGAACGAACCAGAAAGAAATGATGGTTTTAATACTTTTTTGCTGCTCACACTGGCATAATTACTACAAAATAATCAGGTTAAACCTATCTACCCTTCCAGGGGCTGCATACACGGAGAACTGCAGGGGCAGGCTGTCTTGTTATCCAATAAAGGTGGTTCCCCTTTTATCCCCTTTACTATTTCAAGAGCATCTTCTAGCTCCTCATCATCACCTATAAGGATGAGAGTTTGCCCTCCTTCAGTTCCACCAACGCCACCGGCTGCAGCAGGAATCACATCCACGCCGGCCAGGATTTCAAGGGCCTCTATCTCAGTTATTAATTCTCCATAATCAACGCACATAAGTCCTACCTTTTTGCCAATCCCCTGTTCTAGAACGTCAATACCCATGAGATTAGCTGCTTCCGGCACTGAAGGTATTAGTTTTTCCAGGCCAACTGGAATAATTAAATGGGATCCTCTGGCAGATACAATGGGTAAGGCTTTACCAATGGTTCCTCCAGCCGGGCTGGCCATGAGAACGCCGGCCACCCCATCAAAATCAATAGCACTGGCGCCCTTGATGAAAACATCATCCCTGCCAAACCTGTTGACAGCTTCTGTCCAATCTTCTGTCACCATTTTACCATCCTTTAAAACTACAGGGGCAATTCTTGTCTCTTCCGGAGTAATACAAGCTCTCCCTCCACAGATTATTCCTGCTGTATATTTTTCCTTGGCTATCTTCTCTCCAATTAATTCCTCTACCACATACCCGTTGGTGGTACCTCCGGCAACAATAATATAGCCTTTTTCCCGGGCTTTTTGAATCTCTGGCAATGAAACCACACTCCTGGCAATCAACCTCTTACTTTCACTCACCGTAAGCGTAACAAGGGCTCTTTTCAACTCCTTTCAACTCCTTCCTTGTATTGAATTTACTCCTTTGAGAGATCCCTGTACCTGCCTTCCCAGTACTCCTTTTCTTCAGGAGAAAGGTTCTCCTGCCCCAGTCGAGCAGTTATTTCTGCAAAGCGCATATCTTTTATGAGATCTGCTTCTGAAAAACTTCTATTTTCCTCATAGTGTCTGTATTCTCCCGGGAAAACAACAGGCTTATGTGGGTTCTGTAAATCCACAACCTTGCTGGCCAGTCCCCGGAGAAAATATCGATCATGACAGGAATATATACCGGTTCCCCTGTATTCAAATAGGGCCATCTCCAGGCTCTCTCGCGTCTCTATATCCAGGTAATTGGTGGGCTCATCCAGAATTAAAAAATCCGGTGGGCTGGCAACAAACCTGGCCATAACAGCTCGCAATCGCTGTCCGGGAGAAAGATATCTCATCTTCTTGATACTCTCTTCACCCCGAAGCCCCAGAGAAGCCAGTATAGTCCAGGCTTCTTTTTGTTCCACACCCTCCTGCATCAAATCCTCAACTGGTGAAATGCTTTCTTCAATATTCTCCAACTCCTGCTGCAGGTAACCAATTTTCAGACCAGGACTCAAGTGCACTTCACCTTGTATCTTGAGCTTTTCTCCACATAGTAGTCTTAAAAGGGTGCTTTTCCCGGAACCATTAGGACCAATAACTGCCAGCTTATCTCCTCGTTCCAAATGCAGGGTGAGATCCTTGACAATCAACCTTCTTCCCCTCCATATGGAGACATTTTGCAAAAATGCAATGCTTACACCTTTTTTCCCGCTGTCAATTTCCATTTTCAATGGCTTTTTGACATAAGGTTTCTCTGTCCTCCCTTCCTCCAATCTATTCAGACGACAAAGGTGGGCTTTGGCAGATCGGGCAACTTTCTTGGCCAATCGCCTGGCTGAATCACTTTTGCCGGCAGCTTTGTGGGCAATATGGAACCAGCTCATCTTCTGTTCAGCAAGTTCCTTGAGTTTTTTCTTTTCCTTACGCTCTTTTTCATATATACGCCATTGAGTCTCTAATTCCAGCTCTTTCTGCTCTTTATATTTATGGTATCCACCGGGATATTCTTTCATTTCTCCCCTATCCAGTTCCAGTATTTTATGGGCAGTTCCATCCATAAAAGCCCGGTCATGAGAAACGTAAAGTATTGTTCCGGGAAAACTGTTGATCACCTGCTCAAGCCATTCTAGAGCCTTGATATCCAGGTGGTTGGTGGGTTCATCCAGGATCATAAAGGAAGCCTCCTGGAGAAAACCCTGGGCTAGAAAAACCCTGGTCTTCTCTCCTCCACTCAAAGAGTCAAAAGGGAGATGCAAAACTTCATCTCCCCATAAAAAACGCTGACATATCTCTTTGAGCCTGGCTTCCAGGCTGTACCCTCCCCGGGCTTCAAACTCTGTCATTAACTCCCCGTACACCCTTATTTTTTCCTGATTATCCAGGTTGCTTTCCATCTCTTCCATTCTTCTTTTTAATTCCATTATATGCATATTTTCCTGCAGGAGCACTTCCTTCACCGTGGTATCTCCAGGAAAATGGAAAGTCTGGGGCAGGTAAAAAACCGGGGTTTTGGTGGGGTAGTAAAGACTACCTTGAAAATCCTGGTCCCGACCGACCAGTATGCGCAATAGAGTTGTTTTTCCTCCACCATTAGGCCCAATGAGAGCCACCTTTTCTCCATTATTAATATCAAAAGAAATCCCTTTCAAAACTTGCAACCCGTTATATGACTTATTTATGCCCCTGGCCTGTAAAAGCATAACTACACCCCTCAAAGCACTTTGTTCTAACTTCCCCAGTACCCTCTAACCTGCAGGTACTGTATCCCCCGGTTCTTCAACCAGTTGACAAGCATAATCCGGGTTACTGGCAGTACCAGGACAAAACCGGCCACATCAGAAATTAAACCTGGCGTGAGAAGAAGAGCTCCACCAATGAGAATCAAGAGTCCCTGGAGTATTTCATCACCAGGTATATTGCCATACTCCGATTCTCGCTTTATCCGCTGTAATATTCCCAATCCCTGAGAACGGGTAAGAGCAGCACCAAGAACCCCTGTCACCGCCACAATAAGTACCGTATAACCGGCCCCGATTCGGGTCCCCAAAACTATGAGAAGATAAAGCTCAATGAGGGGAAAAAGGGTGAACAACAATATCATCTTATATAACATGGTTTCTCTCCTTATTATAGGACTTTCGCCTTACCTCTGTAGATCAACCCTCTGACTGCATCTATTGTAGCTTTCTCACCATCAGGAAGCATAAGAGCATTCTCTACACCTACAATAACAGGAATGCCCAGGCTCAACCCAACTATTGCAGTGTGGGAGGTTATTCCTCCCTCCCGGGTAATTATTGCACCTGCTCTTTCCATGGCCGGCACAAAATCTTTATCAGTTTCTTCTGCTACCAGTATATCACCGTCTTCAACCTTATCCAGGGCTTCTTTTGAACTCCGGGCTATACGTATGATGCCCTCAACAGGTTCTTTTCCTATACCAGTTCCCCTGCCAATTATTTCCCCTACTGTATGAACTTTAAGGAGATTGGTTGACCCTTGAATCCCTGCCGGCGTACCAGCTGTTATCAATACCAAATCCCCAGATTGTATAAAACCGGCTTCCAGGGCTCCCTGCACTGATGCTTCAATCATTTCATCAGTATTCTCTGTAGACTTTACATAGATAGGGTAAACACCCCAGGAGAGCATGAGCTGCCTTGCTACCTTCCTGTTGGGAGTAGCCCCGATTATGGGAGCAGCAGGCCTGTATTTGGAAACCATCCTTGCAGTGTGACCGGAGCGGGTAGAGCTGATGATGGCAGCAGCACCCAGGTTCATGGCTGCTGAATAAGTAGCATGGCTTATGGAATCAGTAACACTCTTCTTAGCAGCAACTGTATCTCGTTCCAGTATGTTGTAGCGGTATGGTAAAGAGCTTTCTGTTTCCCGGGCAATACGGCTCATGGTTTCCACCGACTCCACAGGATACTTTCCGGCCGCAGTTTCAGCAGAAAGCATGGTAGCATCGGTACCATCCAGGATGGCATTGGCCACATCACTGGCCTCTGCCCTGGTGGGCCGGGGATTGTTAATCATGGACTCCAGCATCTGGGTGGCTGTAATCACCGGCTTGCCCGCCCGGTTGCACTTCTGAATAATCTGCTTTTGAATCATGGGCACCTTCTCTGCCGGCAGCTCAACTCCCATATCACCCCGAGCTACCATAATACCATCGGCTACCTCCAGAATTTCGTCTATATTTTCTACCCCGGATTGATTTTCAATCTTGGCAATAATTTGAGCTTCTGAAACATTCTCTTCCAGTATCTTTCTAATGGCCAGGACATCCTGGGCTCTACGGATAAAAGAAGCAGCAATAAAATCCACATCATTAGCAATGCCAAATTCAATATCTTTTCGATCTTTTTCTGTGAGAGAAGGGAGATTGCTCTTCACACCAGGCACATTGACTCCCTTTCGAGAGTTAAGTGTGCCTCCATTCAGTACCAGGCATTTAATATTTTCACCCTGAACCTCCAGGACCTCCAGTTCAATTAAACCATCAGAAAGGAGAATCCTAACCCCAGGCTCAACCTCCAGAGGCAATTCCCTGTGGGAAACTGTGACTCTGTCCTTATCACCAATGACTTCTCTTGTGGTAAGTAAAAACTTCTGTCCCCTATCCAGCGTTACCTCTTTTTCCATCAAACCTGTCCGGATTTCCGGCCCCATGGTATCCAGCATTACTGCAACTGAGTTTTTTCCTTTTCCAATATTTTTCAGTGCCTGAAAGTGATCTTCATGGGTCCCATGGGATAGGTTGAGACGAAAAACATTAACTCCAACCTCAGTTAATTTTTCTATAGTTGGCAGGTCCCAGGAAGCCGGTCCCAGAGGTGCCACTATCTTAGTCTTACGCATTTTCTGGCTCAACTCCCTTCCTTTATCTGTTCATATTATAACTGAAAATTTCTGCTATTACAATAAAGTAAAGGCCCCACCTCCTGCACTAGGAGATGGAGCCTGGAAAACTACTCCCTATTCACTATGGCAGCAATACCCATACCTCCCCCAATACACAGGGTTGCCAGACCTCTCTTCTTATCAGTTCTCTTAAGGTGATGGAGCAAGGTTATGAGAATCCGGGCTCCGCTGGCTCCAATGGGGTGCCCTAAAGCTATGGCTCCTCCTCCTACGTTGGTAACTGCCGGATCCAATCCCAGCTCCTTTATCACTGCCAGACTCTGGACAGCAAATGCTTCATTGGCTTCAATGAGGTCAATATCCGCAAGTTGATAGCCAGTCTTTTGCAGAACTTTCTGCACCGCTGGCACAGGCCCCATACCCATATATCTGGGCTCAACACCTGCTGAAGCATAACCCTCCAGGGTTGCCATGGGAGTTATGCCCAATTCTCTGGCCCGGGATTCCTTCATTATTACCAGGGCTGCCGCTCCATCATTAATACCAGAAGCGTTACCGGGAGTTACTGTCCCATCTTTTTTGAAGGCTGGCTTCATTTTCCCCAGTTTCTCCAGGGACAATCCAGCCCGGGGATGCTCATCAACTGCAAAAATTAAGGGATCCTTTTTACGTTGAGGGACTTCAACTGCCACTATCTCCTCTTTATACCATTCTTCCTGGATAGCTTTCTGAGCTCTCTCCTGGCTTTCCAGGGCAAAACGATCCTGCTCCTCCCTGAAAATATTATATTTTTCTGCTATGGCTTCAGCTGTGCTGCCCATATGCTGGTCAATCAGTGAACACCACAGCCCATCCTTGATCATGCCATCCTCAAGGGTGCCGTGACCCATGCGGTAACCCCAGCGAGCCTGGAGTAGATAATAGGGGGCCTGGCTCATACTCTCCATACCACCTGCCACTACCACATCTGCATCACCCAGTTTTATTGCCTGAGCACCCAGTACCACAGCTTTGAGACCGGATCCGCAAACCTTATTGACGGTCATGACTGGCACTTCTACCGGCAAGCCAGCCCCAAGAGCGGCCTGCCGTGCGGGATGCATGCCCTGTCCAGCCTGGAGAATATTGCCCATAATTACTTCATCAATATCATCCTTTTCCAGGCCTGCTCTTTTTATGGCTTCAGCAATGACCATCTGCCCCAGTTTCCAGGCAGGAAAATCAGTAAGACTACCTCCATAGGTGCCTATTGCTGTTCGAACAGCAGAAACAATAACAACCTTATCCACAGGAAGTACCTCCTTCTTTTATTTGAGTACACCAATCTCATGAGGAATTATAAGTTCAGCATCAGTCTTGGCCTGTACCTCTTCAACTGTAGTATCCTCCGCTATCTCTTGCAAAACCAGGCCATCTTCTGTAACCTTCATAACAGCCAGTTCAGTTACTATGAGATCAACCTCTTTAGCGGCAGTTAGGGGGAGCTGACATCTTTTGAGAATCTTGGGGGCTCCTGCCTTGGTGCAATGATCAGTAGCAATTATAACTTTTTTTGCGCCGGATACCAGGTCCATTGCCCCACCCATTCCCGGCACCAGCTTTCCAGGAATCATCCAGTTGGCCAGGTTCCCTTCAGCATCCACCTCTAAAGCGCCCAGAACCGTTGCATCCACATGCCCTCCCCTGATGATAGCAAAGGACATGGCGCTGTCAAAACAGGCTCCACCGGGAACTATTGTGACTGGCTGTCCACCAGCATTGGTAATATCCGGGTCTTCTTCTCCTGATGCAGGGGGCATTCCTACACCGGTAAATCCATTCTCCGAGTGCAGGATAATATTTTTACCCTCTTCAATATAATTGGCTACAAGTGTTGGCAAACCTATACCCAGATTAACAACATCATTCTCCTTGAACTCCCCGGCTATTCGTCGGGCAATTAAGTTTCTCTTATCAACCTTTTCCATTGTCAGCCCTCCTTCCCGTTCACCAGATAATCCACAAATATACCTGGTGTAATAACCTGGTCAGGGTCAATCTCTCCCACCCCTACCAGTTCCTCCACCTCAGCAATCACGGTTTTGGCTGCCATGGCCATGATGGGGTTAAAGTTACGTGCAGAGCGCCGGTAAACCAGGTTACCCAGCTCATCACCTTTATGTGCTTTCAGAAGTGCAACATCGGCAGTCAGGGGCAGGGCCAGTATATAATCCTTGCCATCAACCTTGATTATTTTCTTGCCCTCCTGTGCCACTGTACCTATCCCAGTAGGGGTAAGAACTCCTCCCAGGCCGGCTCCCCCGGCCCTGATCTGCTCTGCCAGGGTACCCTGGGGTATGAGCTCTACCTTCAACTCTCCACTGTTCATCTTCTCCCGGGAATATTTATTAGTGCCAATGTGGGAGGTAAGAACCCGGGCCAGCTTATCAGCCACCACCAGCCTGCCTACACCTTTTTCAGGAAAAGCAGTATCGTTGACAATAACTGTGAGCTCTTTAACACTGGTCTCCAGTAGAGCGTCAATCACCTTTTCCGGACTACCTACTCCCAGGAAACCACCCATCATCACTGTCATGCCATCTTTTACCATGCCAGCAGCCTCCCTGGCATCAACAGTTTTTCCCAATACTTTCACCTCCCATTATTAACTCAAACTTTTTTCACCAGGTTCTGCACTATATAACTGGCCACATCATTAGGCTTGGTACCCTGGCCAAAGCCAGCATCAAATCCCAGCTCTAATGCCAGTTCATGGCTGATCCTGGGCCCGCCAACAATGAGCAGGAACCTGTCCCGCAATCCCTCAGCTTCCAGGAGATCTACAAATTCTGTTAAGTTCTTGATATGGGCTTCTTTCTGAGTAACCACCTGTGAAATCAGTATAGCATCAGCATTGACTTCCATGGCCTTCTTTATGAGGTCCTCATTTGCTACCTGACTTCCCATGTTCACCGTTTTAATTTCCGGGTAGCGCTCCAGGCCGTATTCCCCAGCAAACCCCTTCATATTCATTATGGCATCCAGTCCTACTGTGTGGGCATCAGAACCGGTACAGGCACCTACCACCAGGATTTTCCGACCTATATGCTCCCTAATAAAATCATTTATCTCATAATAACTCATGGACCTGGATACAGCTTTAGCTACCCGGATCTGGCTGGCATCCACTCCATATTTTAACTTGCCGTAGATAATGAAAAAACTGAAGCCCTCTCCTATATTCTTCATATCCACAACATTTACCTCTTCCAACCCCATCTTGTAAGCCAGTTGCCTGGCTACCTCCTGAGCTTCCAGCCCAGCATCAAGGGGCAGGGAAAAACTAACCTGGATTTTCCCATCATTGAAGCTATCTCCGTACGGCCTCAATTCTTTGAGTTCATTCATGGATGCTCAGCTCCTCTTTAAACATATCACTGAACGGATTATAATATTCTTCTCCTTTCTTGACTAAACCATCCAGGCCTTTTCCACCTTCCTGGGGACGAGAAATATTAGCAAACATACCATCTTCGATAGCCTGCATGAGACCCTTTTCTGTTATAGATTCCAGCATGGAAGCAGCTTTTAACAGGACCTCATCAGCTCGCTGCTGTATACGACCGTAGGGCACGAACATAATCTCATCCTGCAGGTCCCGGGCATTATTAAAAATATACCTGGCATTCTCAATACTCAGGGCCCGGTCCTGAACAAAAGGCGTATGGATCGCTTCTGTGAGCATGCCCAGAAGCTGAATGCCCTGGCCGGTCATGACTCCGGCCAGGTTAAACATACCATTGATGAGGTGGGCCCGAAAAATATCACCGGTAATGTACTTGGTAGGTGGCATATATTTTATAGGAGCGTGGGGAAAAATCTGCCGAATCAACTGGGCCTGGGCAATCTCAAAGAGAAAACCATCCTCCAGGTCTGGATCAATCTCAAAGGCATGTCCCAATCCCATTTGCTGTGTTTTTAAACCGGATTTGAAACCTAAAGATTCATTGATAAACTGGGAAGCCAGAACGGTGTGAGCCTCATCCAAAGCATCAGTTGTGGTTAGATAATTATCTTCACCGGTGTTGATGGTTATTCCAGCCACAGCATTGATCATACGTGAAAAATGTTGATCAATAAAAGTCCTTTTCATATTGATGTCCCGAAACAATATGCCGTACATGGAGTCATTCAACATCATATCCAGCCTCTCCACAGCACCCATGGCAGCTATCTCCGGCATGCACAAACCGGAAGAATAATTAACCAGCTGAATGTAACGGCCTGCTTCCCGGCCACCATCATCCAGGGCTTCCCGCATTATACGAAAATTCTCCTGAGTAGCATAGGTTCCCCCAAAACCCTCTGTTGTAGGACCATAGGGCACATAATCCAAAAGACTCTGGGCCGTTGAGCGGATTACAGCTATAATATCAGCTCCCTTTTCAACAGCTGCCCGAGCCTGCTTTACATCCTCATAAATATTACCGGTGGCAACAATTACATAGAGCCAGGGCTGAGGACCGGGGGGTAACTCTTTCATCAGGCTCTCCCTCTCTGCCCGTTTCTTTTTAATTCTCTCAAGACCCCGCTCAGCCACCTCAGCAACTTTCTGTCGGACAATAGCAGGCTCCTGCCGGGGCAGATCAGGAAGAGCAAATTCACCCCTCCCCACCTGCTCAGCAATTTTTTGCGGTCCTTCATCAGTAGCCTGCATAGCATTACCCAGCCAGAAGGCAACACCATCCCCAAGCAACCCGCTGTTGTTAATCTGTTCTACCATTACATTGGCCAGAGGAATTCCCTGCTCATCGCTTCCTTCTATCCCCATGAGCCGCAGTACCGTTCTTTCCACTGTAGTGGTGGTATTCTCATGAATGTGCACCATGATGTCATCAGTTATGCTCCTGGCAGCCTGTCGGCACCTGTCCACCACATCCCAGGAAATCCTAATTTTTTCCTCCAACAAAAGCCCCCCTTTTAGCCTGATATCCTTCCCCCTTGAGATCATAAACCGGCAACCTGACCAGGGCTTTTTTGAGCCCCAGTACCAGTTTTTGCGAGTCAAGGGGTGCACTGTAAGGACTGGTAGGGTTCACTGTGACACCTAAAACTTGCACAGGATTGATTACCAGTAACTGCAAATTATATTCTTTGAGTAAATTCATGTTACGCCAGTTAAGAAACACTCTGGTGCCGTCCCGGACCAAAATCTTACAATCCCTTACCATCTCAGGAAAAACCGCTTTCTCCAAAAAACTGTCAATGAGAGCGCCGGAAAAAATAATTGCTGAGGCATCATTCAACATATACCTGTTTTTGAATATTTTCTCCTGGGCCTGGAAGGTAGAAAGTCCTTTCACTTTTTCCAGTTCTCCAGATCTTTTAATAATTGTTATACTGGCAGCTTCCATAGCCTCCCGGGCCATTTCCTTTAATCTGGAGTCTGTGACCTGAGGTAATGTGAGTTTCTGCAGTTCGTTAACGGTCCTGAAAATAACAAAATCCTCTGTATTGCCCAAAACTGCCCCGGTGGCCACAATTACTCCATCTGTCAATGTTGGCACTGCTGAGCTCCGGCGATCCAGGGCCCCATCCACCAGCATAAGATCAACCCGCCCCTGCAGATAGTCCTTTATCCTTTGCAGGCGTGATGTAGAATTAATACCTACAAGTTCTGCATAACCTCCCCTGTCCAGGGCCCGGTACACGTTAACTTCACCCATAACTGAGAAATAACCGGTTTCTAATACTTTTTCAGCAGGCACTGAACCTTTTTCCAGCGCTCTTTGGGCAGTAACGAAAAGGGTACCAGGTGGAATAAATATCTTTGGTTTTTCCTGCAGTGTCACACTATCTACCAATTCTCCATCCCGGCCATAGGATAAAAGTCCCAGGCTAATGCCCTCTTGTGCCGCCTCCTCAACAATGGTGTTAAAGGTAACAGTTTTGCCAGCATTTTTGGCCAGGCCAATTATGGCAACGCTTTTTACTTTTTCTCTGGAGATATCTCCAATAAGTCCTTTCTTCATAGCCACCCTGCTTTCATATATTTCATAAAAAGTTTATGAACAGGGGAACCAAAAGCGGAACCAGGAAGGAAAGAACCACGCCACTGATGAATGCCGGGATAACCACTTCCTCCCCGGCTATATTTTTGATTATGGGGAGAGTAACATCCATGGTGGTGGCTCCGCCGGGAGCAATACTGGCCACTTTCCCAAAAAACCTTACAATCAGGGGAATCATGAGTATGGCCAGAATTTCCCGGAAAACATTGGTGAGAAAAGCAAGTGTTCCCAGTTCCACGCTGTGAAGATTGGTAATAATTATTCCGGACAAACTGTACCAGCCAAAACCAGCTCCAATGGCCAGAGATTCGCTGCTTAAAAGTCCCAGAGAAAGACCCACCAGCCCTGCTCCCAGAAGGCTCCCAAGAGCAACAACAACAGGAATTAAGAAGAGATACCAACCTGCAGATCTGGCCAAAACCAGAACTTTCCGGTTTCTCCCCAGGTCAATACCTACTCCCAGGAGCAGAATTCCCAAAGCGTAGGTGGTTATAAGGTCCAGGTATGCAACAAAATCCTCTGCCAGGAAAAAATAACCACCTGATAGACCCAGGATGAGAGCAAACACAATAAGCAGGGTCAATCCCCATCTCCTGCCTTTCACTTTTACTCCTTCCATATCCTTATCAACCCGGCAATGTAAAGGTATATAGATTGATAGAATCTTCAAAAACAGGGTGCTGCCTACAATAGTGCCCAAGGCCAGGGCCAGGGCCTGTAACCCCATATGGTCCAGCTCACTAATAATAGCTTCTTCAGCACCAATTCTGGCCCCCATGGCCAGGAGAAGCACAAATAATCCAGCACCGGCAATATAACCTGTTAAGCGATAAAAAACAGCCGGGAAAAACTGCCAGTACCCCACAAAAAAACCTATGATAAGAAAAGCAACGATTAAATATAAATTCATTATCCTCTACCCTCCCAGAGCTTAAACTTCTTCATCTTATACTGAAGGGATTGCCTGGAAATACCCAGAATTTTTGCTGCTTGACTGATATTGCCTTCAGACTTATCCAGGGCATCAGCCACCATTTCCTTTTCCATTTCTTCAATGACATGGGGGAGAGAATCACCCTTTTTCAGCAAAGAATTAACATCCAGTCTCTCATGATAACTGCTCTCTTTGCTCTTGAACTTTTCCTGCAGGTACTCCGGCAAATCCTTAAAACCTATATAGCTATCATTGTCAACAGAGTTTACTGCGCTTTCCAGGGCATGCTGCAGTTCCCGGACATTTCCCGGCCATTCATAAGCAGAAAAAATCTCCAGCAAGTCCTCTTCAAACCCTCTCACTGACCGGTCAAACATCTTATTGTAACCTTCAATAAAATATTCTATCAGAACCGGCAAATCTTCCAGTCGCTGGCGTAGTGCCGGAATCTTAATATAAACAACACTTAAGCGGTAAAAAAGATCCTGCCTGAGCTTTCCTTCCTCCATAGCCTGTTCAGCTGCACTATTGATGGTAGTAATAATTCGAACATCAATGCTCATTTCCTGGCTACCACCAACCCTTCTGAGTTTTCTGTCCTGCAGGACTCCCAGAACCCTGGCCTGTAGAGGGAAGTCCAGGGAATCCACCCTTTCCAGGAGTATGGTGCCCCCCCGGGCCTGCTCAAAAAGACCTGATCTGCCCCCAGCACCAAAAAGGGTGCTACCCAAAAGCTCCAGTGGCAGAGCCCCACAGTCCTGCACCACGAATGGTTTTTCCTGTCGAGAACTATTATTGTGAATGCTCCGGGCAAATAGCTCTTTGCCAGTACCAACCTCTCCACTTATGAGAACAGGAGAGGTAGTTAAAGCAGCTTTCCTGGCCTGTTCCAGGGCAGTCATCATTTGGTTGCTGTCACCAATTATCCTGTTAAAGGAATCATTGCTTTCCCTGTGTTGTTCGGTATGCCCATCGGTGAGGTTAGAATTCAATTGATGGCGAAATCTGTTGAGAGTTTCCACCAGCTCTTTGAAGCGAGTAATGTCCTGGGATATCTCCATGGCCCCAACCTCATCACTGGCAAATCGGATGGGTACAGTGGTATTTATGGTGGTTATCTTCTCCCCCCGAAAATTTATAAAAGTCTGCTGCATGTTTCTAATAGCCTTTCCTGTTTTGAGAACCTGCATTAAGGTGCTGCTTTCTAGTGTCAGGGAGGGATAAACCTCAAAAATATTTTTACCTAAAACTTCTTCTTTTTTTAATCCATCTATTCTGGCTGCCATATCATTAAAAAAAACAGTCCGCCCTTTTTTATCCACTATGTGAATACCCTCATTAAGGGCATTGAGAATGGAATAAAGACTACTGTCATCCATAAGAGGTCTACCCTCTTCACTTTCTTTCATTAAATCACCACCAGCAATCATATCTTCCTATTCAACCTCTCATATTTCTCATTAGATATATAAAGATAGAATCCTTCATCTATTGCAATATTTCTTGCATGGGTAATGAAAAATTTTTTGCATACGATATCAGAACATAAGAAAATACCTCCCAATGCAGGAGGTGCCAAAAAGAATTGTACAAATTCAGTTAGTTATTACTTTTCCTTCAATCTCAAAACTAACAACCCGGAATCTTATTATAGGGATAATATGTGGGCCAGTTCCAGCATCTCTTTATTCAGAGCAGGCTCCTCTGCAAGAGCTAACTCGATGGAGGTATGAACTAGTTGTTCATGGACCACCCCACTCATCACACTCTTTTCTCCTGCCAGGAGCAGGTCAACTGCATGGGCACCCATGCGACTGGCCAGTATTCGGTCCCGGGCGCTAGGATTGCCACCACGCTGCAGATGACCCAGAATTATAACCCTGGTTTCACGACCCACTTGTCTGCTTATATCTTCAGCCAGGCTGAAAGCTTTGCTCTGATACAGGTCCCTGTTAACCTGGAAATCACCACCTACACCTTCGGCAACCATGATAATGCTGTGTTTTTTGCCCCGCTTGAAACCGTGCTCCAGTTTTTTGCAAATATCATCAATGCTGAGAGGCCTTTCTGGAATGACTATGGATTCAGCACCGGCAGCCAGTCCAGCATGAAGGGTAAGAAATCCCCTTTGTCGACCCATAACTTCTACCACAAATATTCTTTCATGGGAAGTTGCTGTATCCCTTATCTTATTCACCGCATCAATAACCGTGTTCATGGCTGTATCAAACCCAATGCAGAAATCAGTCCTGCCAACATCATTATCAATTGTTGCCGGCACACAGGCCACTGGTATATCCTGCTCCTGCTCCAGAAGTTGAGCCCCCCGCATGGAACCATCACCACCTATTATAACCAGCCCGTCTATACCTGCTTTCCTTATATTTTCAGCAGCTTGTGCTCTGCCAGCAGGAGATAAAAATTCATCACACCTGGCTGTCTGAAGCACTGTGCCGCCCCGGTGAATTATATCAGCCACACTTCCCCGAACCATTTTATGATAGGTGTTCTTAATTGTGCCAAGGAATCCATGCCTGATCCCCATTACCTCGAGTTTTTTATAAATGCCATTACGGACAACAGCTCTTATGGCAGCATTCATGCCGGGAGCATCTCCACCACTAGTTAAAACACCAATTCTCTTCATCTTTAAACCCCTTTTCTCAGTATTCCTATCCTTCTTCCTCCCTGTATAACAATTATAGCAATTAGCGTGACTGATCACCACCAGAAGGTAACTGTAGTTACAACAACTCCAGCAATGACAACACCGGCACAAATTGCACTGAAAGAAGGCCAAAACGAAATTTTAAACATAATTGCCACCAGGCTGGCGGTCCAGGCTCCAGTAGTTGGCAGGGGAATAGCGGTTAATAAAACCAGCCCGATCATACCATATTTTTCTACATTTCTGCTCCGCTTGTGGGTCCGATTATCCAACCAGGCAAAAAAGCGCTGTAAAAAAGTAATCTCTTTCTCCAGATAATTGCGTACCGGCTCTAAAAGTAAAAGCAATGGGGCAACCGGCAGTATATTACCACCAACAGCCAGTATAAAAGATATTGGAGGTTCCAGTCCCAGGGTTCGGGCCAGAGGTATAGCTCCTCTGAGTTCAACAACTGGCAGTGCTGCAGTAATGAACACCACAAGGTACCGGTAAAGCTCTTCTAGGATCATTTTTTCCCCTTTCCTTCATATACCCCACCATAACCTTCTAATAATTCCTTGCCAGCAATTCCAGGCCTGGTCATCTCCTGGGGGTTCAGTATAATATCCAGTTCCTCAGCAGTGAGCAGCCCTTCCTCTAGAACAATTTCTCGCAGTGTTTTGCCAGTTGCCAGGCTTTTCTGAACAATGCGAGTTGCTGCTTCATAACCCACATGAGGATTGATGGCAGTTATTATACCCAGGCTCTCCTCTACCATCCTCCGGCATCTTTCCTTGTTGGCCTCAATTCCCTGCAAACATTTTCGGGAAAAAACTGTAGCAGCCTGAGCAATAATATCCAGGGATTGGTACAGGTTAAAAACCAGGATGGGCATCATAGCATTAAGATCCAGCTGGCCTGACTGGACTGCCATTGATATAGCTAAATCATTCCCCTGAATTTGAAATGATACCTGACTCACAACCTCAGGAATTACCGGGTTGACCTTGCCCGGCATTATTGAAGAACCAGGCTGGGCTGGTGGTATGGTAATCTCAAAAAGTCCAGTCCGGGGGCCGGAAGCCATAAGGCGCAGGTCACTGGCAACTTTGTTCAAGTTAAGGGATGCAATCCGCAGAGCTCCTGACAGTTCGGCTAATTGGTCATGATTTTGGGTAGCATCAACCAGATTTGCTGCCTGCTTTAAATCCTGCCCGGCTATTTCACTCAATTTTATCGTTACTTTTCTAACATATTCTCGGTCAGCATTGAGACCGGTTCCAATAGCTGTAGCTCCTAAATTCACAATTCGCAAACCTTTTTGAGCTTCAGCAAATCTCTGCAGGTCTCGCTTGGCAGCATCAGCAAAGGATTGAAACTCCTGCCCCAGGCGTATGGGAACTGCATCCTGCAGATGAGTTCTGCCCATTTTTATCACGTCATCAAACTCCTGGGCTTTTTCCTCCAGGACCTTGACCATTTCACCATAACGGCTGATTACCCGGCCCAGCAGGTTTATGGCTCCCAGGCGAACAGCTGTAGGTAAAACATCATTTGTGGATTGACCCATATTGGCATGATTATTGGGATGAATCAATTTATAATTTCCTTTTTCACTACCTATTATCTCCAGTGCCCTGTTGGCCAGAACTTCGTTCATATTCATGTTGATGGAAGTGCCAGCCCCTCCCTGTATGGGATCAACTATGAATTCGTCATGAAGCTGCCCTTCCATTATCTCTTCAGCAGCAGACACCAGAGCATTCCCTTTTTTCTCCTCCAGCATCCCCAGCTCCATATTGACCAGAAATGCAGCTTTCTTCACCATGGCCACAGCCTGAATGAGCTGGGGGTGCACCCTGTCCCCGGTAATGGGAAAATTATCTGCTGCCCGGAGAGTCTGACAGCCATAATAGGCTTTGCTGGGAATCAAACGCTCACCCAGTGAATCCCTTTCCACCCGCTGTTTCATCCACGTCACCCTCTTCCTCATCCCTTAGTTGTGTCCTCCTGGCATGGGCTATCCGGGCTGAAGCTGCTGAAGCGATCCCAGCCACTATATCGTCTAGAAAAGTATTAACCTTTCCCCCCTCATGATTGTTGAGCCTCCCCAGTAAGCCTTCTTTGCACTTGTCCAGGTAACCAAAACTTGTGAGACCTATTGTGCCATAGATGGTGGCAATGCCCATGGCTAGCGTCTCATCTACACCATAAAGAGGCTCATCATCAGCAATAATACCCTGTATGGGCGGTTCCAATCTACCTTCCTCAGCTTCAATGTCCAAAGCCAGTCCAGTGAGAATTATATATTGAACCTCCCTCTTTTCTAAAACTCTCTCTACACTATACAAACATTCTGCAAACTTCAAATCATCATTGTAGGGGCTCTGCAGACTCTGAACAATACTGGCTATTTCGTCCAGGCTTACTCCCCTTCTATTCAACATTTCAATAACCTTTGCCTTCATCATATTCCTCCTGACTTTGATCAACCTTCAAATTCTGAAAGAGCTGTTCCATGCTTTTCAGGACTTCTTTCTGGGCTTCCTCATCCTTAGGTGCCCAGTATTCTTTACCCGGAACTAGGGTTAAATGCTCTTCTCCCCTGCAAATTCTAATATGAACAGGAACTTCGCTGGGAACAGCACTGAGAGTTTTTTTCAACTCTGTCAGGTGAGCAGTTTCTAATTGATCCAGGGAAAGCTCCAGTTGTAGGGGCTCATATAGCAAACTAAGTTCAGAAACTATGACCTTAATCTGTTCCTCGTCCTGCCTGTCAACTTTACCTTTAACCAGCACAGCTTCGTCATCTAAAAGAATATCCCTGGTTTTTTCATAAACATCCGGGAAACAAATGGTTTCTACCTGGCCATACCAGTCCTCTAGAGTCACAAAAGCCATTGGCTGACCTTTGCGAGTCTGGTATGTGGTAACCTTATTTATGATACCGCCAAATACAGCATGTTCCTGATCTGACAGTTCTCTTAACTGAACAGTATCTATTGCCCCTTTGAGACGGAGAGACTCTCCATAGCTATCCAGAGGATGGCCGGAGATATAAAACCCCAGGGTCTCTCTCTCCATCTTCAAAAGCTGGGTCTTGGCAAATTCCTCTATTTCAGGCACATTGACATCCTGATAAAATTCATCTCCCCCCTCCATGAGTTCAAGGAGTGAACGCTGTCCCTGAGCCCTGGCCTTCCGGGATTCCTGAGCTCGCTTATAGGTTAGGCCCAGGATACTCATCATCTGGGCTCGCTTCAATCCCAAAGAATCCATGGCTCCCCCTCTGATGAGGCTCTCCAGCACCCTGATGTTAATCTTACTCAGATCAACCCGCTGGCAAAAGTCAAGGAGGGAAACAAAAGGCCTCTCCTCCCGAGCCAAAATAATAGTCTCAATTGCTCCCCGCCCCACATTCTTTATAGCAGCCAGTCCAAAGCGAATGGAACTCTCCCGAATGGTAAAATCAAACCCACACTCATTCACATCCGGCGGCAAAACCTTTATTCCCATTTCCTTGCACTCATCAATATACTGGGCAACTTTTTCTGTTAAACCTTTCACCGAATTCAAAAGGGCTGCCATGAACTCCAGGGGAAAATGAGCTTTCAGGTAAGCAGTCTGATAGGAGATAAGAGCATAGGCAGCTGAGTGTGATTTATTGAAACCATATCTACCAAAAAATTCCATAAGGTTAAAAATTTCTTCAGCTTTTGGTTTTTCCAAACCGTTCTTGACTGCCTCCTGGAGAAACTTTTCTTCATACTGTTGAAACAAGCTACCTTTCTTCTTGCCCATTCCCCGGCGCAGTATATCCGCTTCCCCCATGCTAAAACCGCCAATCTGACTGGCAATTTTCATTACCTGTTCCTGATATAATATGATGCCATAGGTCTCCTTGAGAATCGGCTCCAGGATGGGGTGGGGATATTCCACCTTCTTGCGTCCATGACGACATTGGATAAAATCCCCCAGGCGATCACTGCCCATGGGCCCGGGCCGACCCAGGGCAATAATAGCGATTATATCTTCAAAAGTCTCCGGCTGATACTCCCGGGTAAGCCCCTTATAAAGGTCTGATTCCATCTGAAATATTCCCAGGGTATGACCGGTTTTCAGTAAGTCATAGGTTTCTTTATCCTCCATGGGGATCTTGGCCATGTCCAGATCCCGGCCGGTTCTTTCTTTGATCAACTTGCAGGCATGATCGATAACTGTGAGAGTTCTCAGGGCCAGAAAATCAAACTTCAAAAGACCTATGGATTCCAGCTCCTCCATGCCGTATTGAGTGGTGATTTCCTCCTTGGTCTTCTGCAGCGGTGTATAATGGGTTAATTTTTCCGGCGTTATTACAACACCTGCTGCGTGAGTGGAGGTGTGTCTGGGAGCACCTTCAAGGCGCCGGGCCAGCTCTATTAAACGACGGGCTGAGGGATCCTCCTGATACATTTTCTTCAACCCCGGTGCTTCTTCCAGAGCATTTTCCAGGCTAATACCAGGACTAGAGGGGACTTCCTTGGCAATCTTATCCACGTCCCCATAGGGCAGGCCAAGAACTCTGCCCACATCTCTTATGGCCCCCCGGGCAGCCATGGTCCCAAATGTTAGAATTTGTGCCACCCGCTCCTTGCCATATTTTTCCTGCACATAATGAATAACTTCATCTCTGCGTTCAAAACAAAAATCAATATCAATATCCGGCATGGTTACCCGTTCCGGGTTGAGAAATCGTTCAAATATCAACCCATACTCCAGAGGGTTAACACCGGTAATTCCCATTAGATATGCCACCAGACTACCAGCAACTGACCCCCGACCAGGCCCAACAGCAATCCCTTCCTGCCGGGCAAAAACGATAAAATCTCTAACAATGAGGAAATAGGAGGCAAAACCCATCTGAATTATTATCTTTAGCTCATATTCCAGCCTCTCCTCAATCTCTGGTGTAACCTCAGACAGCTTATTCAATCCCTCAAGACAGAGTTTTTTTAGCAGTTCTTCATCCCTTTCCCCCTGGGGCAGGGGATAATCAGGAAGACAAAACTTGTCAAAGTCTATCTCCACCTGACAGCGCTCAGCTATATCTTTGGTTCTTTTAACTGCTTCCAGGTTGTTCTGGAAAAGTTCCTCCATTTCCTGAGGCGTCCGGAGGTAGAAAAGGTCGTTGGGGAACTTGAGACGGTCCTCCTCCTCCAGCGTCTTGCCTGTCTGTATACAGAGAAGAACATCGTGTATCTCAGCATCACCTTTATCCAGGTAATGGACATCATTGGTGGCTACCAGTCCTATTCCTTCCTTACTGGCCATATCCTCCAGGCAACTGTTAACTTTCTTTTCATCATCAAGATCGTGATCCTGAATTTCCAGAAAAAAATTATCCTGGCCCAGTATTTGCAGATAATCCTTCAGGGCAGTCCAGGCCTGATCATGCTGACCCTGTAATATTAACTGGGGGATCTCTCCCGAAAGACAGGCAGAAAGACCAATAAGACCCTGCCGATGACGGTAGAGAAGGTCCTTATCAATCCGGGGTTTATAATAAAAGCCAGTGGTATTGGCTATACTCGCCAGCTCCAGAAGATTCTGATAGCCCTGATTATTTTCTGCCAGGAGAACCAGGTGATAGGGATTTTCATCATTGCGGCCCTTTTTATCTGTATGGGAGCCAGGCGCAACATAGAACTCACAACCCAGCACCGGATGAACCTTAGCTTTCTTTGCCATGCGGAAAAAAGGAATAATTCCATACATAACACCGTGATCTGTTAAAGCTACACTGTCCATTTCTTTATTCTTCAATTGCTTGAATAGCTCTTCCAGGGATACTGCCCCATCCAGAAGACTGTACTGACTGTGCAGATGCAGATGAACAAAATTGTTCAATTGGCTCCCTCCTTCCCTTTAGTTATTCTTTTCTGCTGGTAGTATTCCTTCTCCCCAGAAAAATTGCTAGCGTTCTACCTTTAAGTAAATGAGCATACCCTTTTACATGAGGAGGCTTAACAATGGATAAATATCTGCCAGTTTTTTTCATGGCCCTGGGGATTGTGCTGGGGGGCACCTTCATAGGAGCCCTGGGTTCCCTTATCAGTGGCATTTCTCCCCTTAAAGCAATGATCAGATTTGCTGATGATCTTAAGCTTTATGCTGTTATATGTGCTATTGGGGGAACCTTCGTCCACCTGCGACACCTGGAAGGAGTGTTTTTCCAGGGAGACCTGAGTCTGATCCTGCAGCAGTTTCTGGTTCTTTTGAGTGCCTTCCTCGGTGCACAGCTGGGGTACTGGATAATAATGGTGCTGGCAGGAGGGCTCTAGGTGGCCATGAATTTTCTCACCCTGAACCGGCATGACCTATTCCGCCTCCTGGTATTTTTCCTCCTGGGTTTCATCTTAGGAGGCTCAACCATTACCATACTGGTAAGCCGGCGCATGGACGATTTACTTCTGGAACAGGAAAGATTAATAGCAATGCTCAATGAAAAAGAACAAAAGCTGACCAGGCTGGAAGAAAGCCTGGCTACCCATCGACAAAGGCCGGTAGAAGGTGTAGAGGTTTTCATTGAAAGCCCCCTTAGCCGACATACCCTGCAAACCCTGGAACAGAGAATAAAAGAGATGATTTATCCCTTTTTTGGCAGACCTCTTAAAGAGTTAGACCCCCTGAGTCTCCTTATACTCTTTGAAGACAGGCTATTTATTATCGACAAACAGAACATAACCGTCGATGTTGAGCTGATAATAATCAAAGAAACTCTATCATTTTACTTGCAGGCAGAAGAAGCACCACCTTAACCGCCCATTATTTTCCCCCAGGCCATACCTTTAGCTGCCGGTTGTCCCTGGCCGTTTACTACCCGGAGCTCAATGAGAGCCTCCTTTTTGCTAACCTGGGTAACCTCTGCAGTAATTTCAAAGCTGTTTCCCAGCATCAGGGGATAGAGAAAATACAGCTGGAGATTTTCCAGTTCGCCCCGGAACTTGTATAACTCCTGCATGCTTACAGATGCCAGGTAGGAAATTAAAAGGCTCATTACCCCCTTGCTCATGACTCCAACATCATTCAGCATATAACCTTTGACCTTACCCATGAGCACAACTATATCTCCTTTTCTTTTGAGCTCGACAGAACTCATTAAACGTGTTTCTAGAGCCTCTCCTACCTGAGGCTGTTTCTGCATTGAGTGCAAAGCATTAATAACATCCTGGCGGGTAATTATCCCCATGAGCTTTTGGTTTTCGTCCACTACCGGCAGCAGTTGCACACCACCCCAGACCATGAGGTGGGAAGCATAAGCTAAGGACGTTTTGGGAAAAACTTTCAGTAAATCCCTGGTCATGAGTCGGTTCAGGGGAATGTTTTCATCCTCCTCTGCAACATCCTTAGCTGTTACCATCCCCAAAACTATGCCTTCTTCATCTACAACAGGAAAACGAGTATGATGGGTTTTCCGTAGTTTTTGGTACCAGTGGGCAACCCGGCCCCACACTTCTAGCGTGTGAACAGATCTAACCATTATATCTTCAACCAGAAGGATCTTCTTCTCCACCATCCGCTCGTTAATGGCTCTACTGATAAGTGAAGCAGTGGAAAAAGTATCATAGGCAGTAGATATTACCGGCAGCTCATTGGCATCAGCGATCTTGAGGATTTCCGAGGGAGCATTAAATCCACCTGTTATCAATACTGGAGCATTATTCTGCAGTGCATATTCCTGTATATCCTCCCGATTACCCACAATTACCAGATTACCCTGGGCAATATATTTAGCAGCAGCAGATAGTTCCATGGCAGCAATTAGAAACCTGTTCAGGGTTTTATTAAGCCCTGCATGTCCCCCAAGGACCTCTCCTTCTACTATATGAGTTACTTCCTGGAAAGTAAGTTCCCGGATGCGTCTGATGTTAGCATCTGCAACCCGTACCGTTCCCACCCGGGGCATGGTTTTCACCAATCCCCTCTTATCTGCTTCTTTTATGGCCCGATAGGCGGTACCCTGGCTCACATTTTTTTGGCCGGCCAGGCTCCGGACCGATATGCTTTCCCCCTGAGGCAGTGACTCTATAAATTCCAGAAGTTTCTGGTACTTGGGTAACATTAGCCCCTCCTGACCACACCCCCTGTCCTACTGTCCTAGTATAGAAAAATAAAGGAAATAAATTTCCCGTAACGAAACAAAATAACAAGGAAAGCAGGAGGTGTTAGATTTGATAGAAAAAGTAGAAGAAACCCTTAATAAAATCCGCCCCAACCTGCAGGCTGATGGCGGTGACGTGGAACTGGTTGAGGTTGAGAACGGGGTGGTAAAAGTTCGCCTCACCGGTGCCTGCCATGGCTGTCCCATGGCAGCCATGACCTTGAAGAACGGTATTGAAAGAATTCTCAAAGCAGAAATACCTGAAGTTGAACGAGTAGAATCAGTTGATAGTATTTAAGGGGGGGGGATTCCCCCTTTAATACTAACCAGATATCTCCTCCAGGAGCAAAGCAAGACCTTCCTGGGTATTATCTCTGCACACCCGGTCTGCTGTTTCCTTTAATTCTGGGACCGCATTCCCCATGGCCACTCCCATTCCTGCCCACTTTATCATTTCCATATCGTTTGTTTCATCCCCCACTGCCAGTACATTCTGGGGTGGGATTTGCCATTTTCCGGCCAGATGCTGAAGAGCTGTACCCTTGCTGGCATTGCTGTGGAGTATTTCCAGTAAAGTGATTCCCTCATCAACCTTTGATTTTAGATATATCTGGCGAATCTCACCTTTCACTTCAAAAACCTTCTCCTGGAAGGAGGATACCTGTCCATCTCTACCACAAATCACCAGCCGATGCACCGGCCGTCCATCAAAGCCATCTTCTTTTATATTTTCCACATATGGACCATTTCTCTTCAGGTACCTAATGCCCCAGCTATGCCTGGGCTGATAGTAGAAGAGAATATTATCTGCACAGTGCAGGTAAAAATCCAGTTCTTCCATATCTAAGGAAATAAAAGGCAACACATCCGCCATTTTTATGGCCTGATCATAGATAATATTCCGACTGTTAGGCTCAAATATTAAGGCTCCGTTATGAGTTATAACAGGCGTATCAATTTGTAATTCTTCCACTACAGGCAAGGTGGAGGAAAAACGGCGTCCTGTTGCCAGCACTATACTGGTCCCCTGAAGCCTTATTTCCTGCAATACCTCCCTGGTCCGGGGGGTGATTTCTCCCTTATGGTCAAGCAAGGTCCCATCTATATCTAGAGCCAGGAGATCCAGTTTCATAGCTTGCTACTCCTCCTTCTCTTCTTTGAGTGTCAGGTCTAAAGAACTGGTCATTATCCTTTGGATATCCTGAAGGAGCAGCCCCATGTGATTTTCAGCCTGTAGATATTTCTGCACTGTTGCGTTCAGATTTATAAGCTCTTCCAGCTTTTTCAACCTCTCCTGGTCTTTCTCATCAACTTCCTGTCCCATGTACTGGGCTGTTTGAACCTGCAGCTGCAGCATCTGATAATCCTTGATCATTTTCACTGTACTGCTATCAGATTGAACTTTTTGCCGAAGCTGATCAAACTCCTGGTACTCCTCAGATTCTTTTAAAGCTTTGGCCAGCTTATGGGCCAGGTCATAGATCTCCATCTTTACTACCTCCTAAAACTTTAATATCTCGCCCTGAATCTCCTTACCATGAATATCCAGAAACCCCATGGTGAATTGATCCTGATCCCTTTTTGCAGTGGGAGAACCGGGGTTAAAAAAGAGTTTTCCCCGATGAACTCTGTTATATGGGTTGTGGGTGTGCCCGAAGACTACAGCATCAACATTCTCCCGGGAAAATTCCATCTGGGCTTTCTGCAAGGCATGGGGTCCCATACCATAACCATGAATAATCCCTATGCAAACGTCTTCAACCTTAATTATTTCTTTCTCCGGTAAGAGTTTTTGTATCTTAGGCGAGTCCATATTTCCCCGGACTCCATGAAAGGGAGCCAGTTCTTGCAAAACCTCAATTACTTCCTGCACTACATAATCCCCAGCATGAATGATAAGATCAACTGCTTGCAATTCTCGGAGCACCAGGTCGGGCAGCTGCCCTGCCTGCTGGGGAATATGAGTATCTGAAATTACCCCTATTCTCAAAAAGATCCACTCCTTATTCTATTATGTTAGGAGGGAAAGAATATGCTCCTAGCCGGGGCACTGGAAAAAAGCCACAAACTCATATCAACACTCCTCAAGCCAGGAGATAAAGCTGTAGATGCGACTGCTGGCAATGGAAAGGATACGCTCCTTTTAGCCCATCTGGTAGGATCCTCTGGTAAAGTCTACAGTGTGGACATTCAAACCGAAGCCATCAAAAAGACAAGTGCCTTATTGAAAACAAAGGGTTTCTTGGACAGGGTAGAGTTAATTCAAGCTGATCACAGCCACTTATCCCGGTTAGTTCCTGTTCCTGTTAAAGCAGTAATGTTCAACCTGGGCTATCTACCCGGTGGTGACCACAATATCATTACTCGTCCTGAGTCCACTATCAAAGCAGTGGAAAGTGCTATAAATATTACCGAGCCCGGCGGCCTTATAACCATTGTGGCCTACCATGGTCATCCTGGTGGCAAGGAAGAATTGGAGGCCCTTGAGGGTTATTTGGCCAACCTTGACCAGGAAAAGATTACAGTACTGGAATACCGGTTCTTAAATCAGGTCAATAACCCTCCAGTACTCCTGACCCTGGAGATGGAAACATAATTTCATTATCCCGCCCCCGGGTTAACCCCAGATTCTGCCCTTCCGGACATACTGCCAGGCACAATCCACACACCCGTCTGCCAAAAGACTCCCTAACTCTGTTCTTATAGTTATGGCAGGCTTGAGGATCAAACCTTTCTTCCAGAGGAACCTGGGGAAGAAAGGGAACACCCTTTATAGCTCCCGGCGGACATGCCTGAACGCAAGCCTGGCAGTTACCACAACCTGACTCCATAATTTTCCCTTCAGGAAGAGGGGCATCGGTGAGAACTGTACCCAATCTCACCCGGGGGCCTCTGCCGGGAACGATAATATGGCAGCTCAGGCCTATCCACCCTAAACCTGCCAGACGAGCTGCTGAGCGGTGGGGGAAAATACTTTGAAATTTATCACCTGTACGCTGAGAAGCTGGAATGGGGAATGAATTCCAGCCTTCTTCTTCCAAAGAACTGGAGATTCTCATGGCTAGAGAGTCAATGATAGCGTTTACAACATTGTAATAATAGAGATAGGTCCGAGATGGGCCTTCCTGGAGTTGATCTATAACTGCTCCCGGAAATGGAATGGCAAAAGAAATAATTCCTTTCAAGCCCTTGAAGTCCACTCCACCCCTATCCCGGACGAATTCCTGCAGCTCTTCAGGAAGCAAAGCTGAAGCAGCTGTACCCCCATAATGAGCAACAATATCCTTTATATCCTTTAGAGTTGAGCTTTCCACTGGCTATTCTCCTTTACTGTGAGCCCGAATAAAAGCAGCATACGAACGGTCATATGTTTTCTCTATATGGGCAGGGAAAAAACATGCTGGTAGCTGATTTAACTTGCGGTGATGGGCTACACACTCACAACAAATCCCCTTGCGGGGACAACCTGGATAGGTACAATTGCATACCTCCATGTTCTTATCCTTATTGTCACAATCCACTGATAAGCACCTCCTTTTCTCATCCCTGCATGAGAAGCAATTCCCTCATTGACCTGGCAGCAAGGAGAGCAGTTATCTGAGAGGGATCATAGGCAGGGGCAACTTCTACCAGGTCAGCTCCTACTATATTTAGATCCTCAAGCAAAGCAAGGGCTGACATCAATTCCCGGCTGGTAATGCCGGCCGGTTCCGGAGCTCCAGTTCCCGGCGCAAATGCTGGATCAACTACATCTATATCCAGGGAAAAGTAAACAGGTTTTCCCATAATCTCCTCTCTTACTCTCTTCATTGGCTCCAAAACATCCTGTAGGAATATATTGGTTTCCCTGGCCCGCTCCATACCCGTCTCGCATTCAGAGCGCACTCCCATGAGATACATTCTCTCTCCACCCACGGCCTCTCGAATCAGGTTCATAACAGTGCCATGATTCAGGGAGTAACCATCCTTATCCTTGCGCATGTCCCCATGGGCATCCCATACCAGGATTACCAGATCAGGGTGATATTTTAGACAGGCCTTTACTGCCGGCCAGGTCAGAAGATGCTCTCCTCCCAGAATAAAAGGTCGGTGGGAATCAGACAGAAAAACGTCTACCATCCTTTCAATCCGATTCAGGCTGCCCTGTAAATCTCCTGCTGGCAGCATTAAATCACCAGCATCGGCAAAATCAATTCTTTCCAGGCTCCGCTTCTGAAAAGGGCTGTACAGTTCCAGGGAATGGGAAAGAAACCTTATTTCCCTTGGCCCAAAGCGGGTTCCGGGACGAAAGGTTGTGGTGATGTCCAGAGGCACTCCCAGGATAACATTCTGTGACTTCTGCCAGTTATCCTCAGCACCTAAGAATTTTTCTGTATATTCCAGAGGAAGTTCAGTCAATTAAATATCTCCCCTTGCTATAATAATATATGATATCACAGTAGGGTCAATATTTAAAGAGTATCAGCACAAGGATCTGCCTCCTTTTTTTTCTGCAAGGAAGTGGTATTTCCCTTTGGGAAATTACCAAATCCTGAACACTGATACCATAAAAAATGATACTTATGACCATATTTTGCCTCATACCCTAACTATCAGTAACTACTACTTTTAAGAAGGAGACTGGGAGGGATAGATATCCAGCCAGTCTCCTGCATAATACCAGGTTCCTGCAGATGGTACTTGACCTCCATCTCTACCTGGTGTATAATTTTTCCATAAATTATTGGGGAGGGTGAAAAAAGTTATAGCTCTCCCCCTCATCCTGATCCTTCTTCTTTCCTCCACTGCTGGAGCTGTTCCCGTCACCCACTCCCAAACATATATTACCAGGAACTGCTATTCCCGGTATGCTCCAGAAGGAGGTTTGAAGGTGATCCTTATTGGAATAGCTATTACTTACCTGGTGGGAGCATCACCCCTGGATGAGCCCCTGCAGAAAACGGCAGAGGCATTCTGGGGAGCATTTGAGAGCTGGATTGAAGCCTACCATGAAAGGCAGGCTGCACAGCAAGCAGCATTTAACATACTCTTGTCCCTGTACGGACCTGGGAACATGGCAAACACCACAACTGATTATATAATAGACCAGGTCTGGTTCACACAGAATCAGCCGGTTGAACAACTGTAATCCTGGAGAATTAACAGGAGGCCCTCTTCCCGGGGCTGGGTAAGGGCTTCCTGTTAATTCCACCCCTCATTTCTACAGGAGGTATACATGCTACAGCTCAATAAAAAAAGGTCTTTATTTACCCTTTCCTGCAGGGGAGAAGCCTGGCCCACAGCAGGAGGACTCTTTCTCCTGCTCTTTATCACTCAGGCCGCAGGGCATGCCCCTTTTCCCCCGGGTTTCTGGCTAATAGTACAGCTTCTCATAATAATTCTTCTTCTCCTGGTGAACCTTTACGGTAAAAACCCCTCTATCATTCTGGGGAAAGATGATCCTTTGCATTTTATCACTGGCGTTTACCTGTACTTTTTTTTTAGTAATCCCCACCATATCTGGGACCCTTCCTTTTTTTCTATAACCGCCCTGGGGCCAATTCGGGAGGAAATACTGTTCAGGGGTTTTCTATTCCACAACCTGGCGGCAATCCTGCATAAAAAAATGGATGGAGAAAAGGCTATTTTCCTGGCCATGGGGATATCTTCTTTCATTTTCGCCTTTGTTCATTTCCGTCCGGGCTTACTAGAGAATCTGGAGCTCTTTCTTGCAGGAGTTTTCTTATCCCTGGTCTACTGGAAAGCCGGTCTTTATGCTGCCATTGCCGTCCACATTTTCCATAACACACTACCTTTTCATTGATTAACGTTGCATTAATAATATTTCTGAATGTCAACCCCCAAAAAACAGGTGCGAAAATGTGGTTTTTCTGGTATCCTTGACCTGCTTTTTTTTACTCCCCTCTAATTGAGATTTGGGCAAAAACTACCCATCTCTATTCTAACGGATAATACTTCAAAATCCTTTTCTTTGACTTCTCAGTACTTTTGCCCCTTTTTGCATATTTTTCCTGTTAGATCCGACGCCGGCTAATAATGGATCTCCACTCTCCTTTCCACTATTTCACACTCTGCCTCCACCAGGCGGGTAACCTTTTCCAGCACGCCATCCACGTGCTTTTTTTCGTTGGACACGTGGGCAACTACAATCAATGCCTCCTGCCATTTATCCAGAGAATCCACTTCTGCAGCGGAAACATTGAAGCGATGCCTGATCCGGTCCAGTATTCTACGCATTACTTTCCGCTTCTCTTTTAGAGACTGCACCTGCAAAAGGCGCAATCGCATGGTACATATCCCGGTCACTTTATTTCCCCTCTTTATCCAGTTTTAGAACAATCCCTTTTTATTATTCAAACATCCATAGATGGAGGTACTGTTAACCTGCTGGGGTAAAATCAAGTAGGTAACCAGCTCTTTTTCTTCTCCAGGAGCAAGCTCTAGCCCGGTGAAAGGGCCAGCCTGCAGGAACTGCCGGAAGGGATTGGGATTCTCCTCGAGAGAAAGGATATTTTCCTTCCCTGTCACAATCAGAAAATCCGTCTTGCCCTGCAGGTGGAAAAGCTCCTTGCCCATGAGAAAGCTTCCCTCCTGCTCCAGCAGTCTCTCAATCATTTTATCTCCTTTAATTGTTTTATAAGAAGTAAAGATACCCGGTTCCAGGAAAATACCCCACTGAATTTTTAGTTTTTGCCGGTAATCTGTATGATTTTTTATCCCATAAACCAGTGCTAAAAAAGGGCTATCCTCTATAAGCAGGTAGCTCAGAGAGAGCTTTAGACCTGACAATTCCTGCCTTTGAGGCTCTACATCCAGCAACAAGCCCTGCCAGCGTTTTCCTGACCTGCCTGTTCTTGAAACTTCCTGTCCCACAAATTTTTCCTGCCATAGATAACCTGGATAGGTGCGACTTGGCAAGGGGATAAGGATTGGATTTATGCCACCATACCAGGGATTTATCCAGTAATAGGTGCCGGGTTGAGGATAGGGGCTTTCCAGGACTTCCAGATCCCCAATTTTGAGACTAACTCCTGAACCGGCAAAATCCTCATCCACCATGAGCTCAAGAAGTCCATTTTCCAGCCTCCAGAGGGAACCATCCTTCTCAACTTTTACTTCTCCTTTCCCCCCGCTAATGATCACTGGAAGCTCTTGATTCCGGATATTGCTGCCGGCTTCAATCTTTACTTGCAGTGGATATATGCCTTTGTCAGCAACAGGTCCTATAAAATCCAGCTGGTTTTTCCACGGTTTTTTATCCTGGAAAACAGTTTTAAAATCTTCCTTCTCCTTCTTGAAAGCAGGGGGGTATTCAACAGTTATTCTACCTGACAAGGACTTGGCACAGGGATAGTACACGGTAAGGTGTCCTGTTCCCTTCCCATAAGGCAGTACTGGAATATCATCCTGCCATTCCGGCTGAAGGACACCTGATTCACACAACTCCTCTCCTTTAACCCTGCCCAGAGTTGCTGCCAGACGGGCCACAGTTCTCCAGTCCCCCGGTCCAGCATAAAAGGTTACCCCCGTTACCTTTTTCTCGGTACATGAAGGCACCACTAATGGTATGGAACGGGTCAAAAGTTGCGATTCACCTACCTGATATTTGCCCTCACCAGGAGGTATTACTGAGCCCAGGACCAGATCTTCCCCCATTAGAGCATACCAATCTTCAGTATAACGTTCTTCATCCCGGGGCAAATTACCCAGACCGGGGAATGTATCCAGATCAAAATCCTCAATAATAACCCGTCCATCCAGGGGAATGGCCACCCGGTCAATATATTCAGGAGAAACAGTCCCAGCCAGGCGGATAAGCAGTTTTTCTTCTGTAGTACCACCATTGGCTACAGTATAGCTATTATATATGATGTTGCCATCCAGGGTAATTTCCCGGCAAAAATACAAGCGCTCTCTCCCCGGCAGTTCTCCATGCAGAAGCAGTGTAGAACCGGCAAACTCCGGCTTCAGATGTAATTCAGAGATTACCGGCGGGTAGTATTTAGGTCCTATGAGATCCGTTTCCATCTCCAGGATCTCTTTCTTTCTTCCATTCTTCTCAAAAACCTTTCCTTCTCCTCCTTTTAAGGCCACTTTGAGGAGTAATTGGTCATTGATTAGAAAAGCTTCCTCCTGGGTTGCCCCTTGCATCACTTCCCCTGGCCCCCTGACACAAACAGGCAAGATCTGGGGTCGGGCCTGCAGTTTTTCACCGCGAAAATTATATGAGACCATTAATTTAAGTTCATAGAATCCTCTTTTCCTGCCCTCCAGTTTGATATCCAGACCACCCTTACCCCGAGCTGGCAGATTAACGTCTTTTTCCAGAGGTACTGCCAGCAATCCTCCTGCATCAAGGATGTGAACGCTGGCCTTTATTTCTTTATCCATGGCGTTTTCTATGTTCAGATGAACTATTCCCTCTTTCCCTACCTGCACATCCGGGATCATATCTCCCCAGCTGGCAGCAATAACTTCTGTAACCCTTACACCAGTTTCCAGACTGAGAAGTTTGCCCTGCCAGAAAATCTGGGTGGTAATTTTGTGGGCTGGTTCATCTTTCTCTTTTAGAGACATATTTTCTTCTACTGCAAAATCTATCTCTTTTTCTCAGCTATGAGAAAGGTGCAAACCTTCCTCTACAACCAGATCCAAACCATCCTCTCCTTGTGCTTTCATCAGCATTTCTCCATCTTCATCTGCTGACACTTTTAGAACAAAAGAGTTCGGGGCTCCTGCCGGGCATCTTTGATTTTTTACTGCGCAATCAATGGAAAGCTGGGGAGTGGAAATGGAGGTTATACCCTCTCCTTCTGTATCTATTTTAACCTCCAGAAAATCATCACCTGCCTCCCAGCGGTATGAATATACCTGCATACCCTGCCATTTTTCGTCATCTTCGGCAATTTTCAATTCCCTGACAAAACACTTAAACCAGTCATGTTCAGCAAAAAAATCTCTGGCCAGAGAATTCTGCATAATCAGCGGCAAATAATTGACCATATGTACCGAAGTATCCTTCTTCCAGAAAAAACCAGTCTTCTTGTACAGGGGAACAGCTTTCAGATTGGCCGCCCAGGTATGGAGATCAAGGCGCCGAAACTTTTTTTCAATAGCTTCTTCAACACATTTACATAATAATTTTCGTCCCACACCTTTGCCCTGATAATCAGGATGAACGTTGAGAAGAGGTATATAGGCTACTTTGCTATCCTTATCCGAACCTGTCAGGGAAGAAAAACCCAGCAAACGTTCACCGGCCCAGCCCATGTATAAGCCTATAAAATTAACAGATTCAAACCATTCCCGGGCTCTCTCTTCATCCATCTCAATACCATGGGTTAAACCACTGCCAGGCCATCCATGACTGCTTTCATTGATATGCTGGGCCAGGGCAGCTGCCTCCTCCTCACTATAAGGCTTTATAATCAGGTCTTGCATGCTGGATCCCTCCTCCTGCATTGATCTTGCTGCAAGAAAAATTATATAACATGGGGGAGAATACCGTCAAGGAAAACCCTTCTTTAGCTTTGAATTTCCTGTCTCAATAAGTTATAATATTCTTTAGTAAATAATGGAAAGGAGTGTACAGCTTTTGCAACCTGATAGCTTCACCCCCGCTTCTTTTAAAGAAGCAATGTGTTCTGCCATCAAGGAAGTAGTTGTTATTGAGGATGATAGAATTCTAGAACTCATGCTGGCAGCCCTGATCTGTCGGGGGCATATTTTTTTGGAAGATGTGCCCGGTGTGGGAAAAACCTTGCTGGCCAGGGTGTTTGCCCATCTCCTGGACCTGGACTTCAAAAGGATTCAATTTACTCCTGATCTTCTCCCCTCTGATGTTACCGGCACCAGGGTTTTCAACCAGAAAACAAATGAGTTTCAATTCATGTCTGGGCCGGTATTCACCAACATTCTCCTGGCTGACGAAATTAACCGGGCTACTCCCAGAACTCAGGCCAGTCTTCTGGAATGCATGCAGGAGAATACTGTGACAATTGACGGAACCACTTATGAGCTCTCTTCGCCCTTCATGGTCCTGGCTACACAGAATCCTGTTGAAATGGAAGGAACCTTTCCCCTTCCCGAAGCACAGCTGGACAGATTTTTCATGTGCCTGAATTTAGGTTATCCAGGAGAAGAAGGAGAAAAGACCATCATCAGGCGTTTCTTAAGTGAAAACACTGTGGAAAGAGATTCAAGTTCCCTGACAGCTGGCAAAGAAACTATAAAGAATCTTTACCATGCTTTTGAGAAAGTATATCTCTCAACCCCTGTCCTGGATTATATACTGTCAATTACCCGGAGCACCAGGTCCCTGGAAGGAGTTCAGCTTGGGGTAAGTCCCCGAGGCACCCTGTATCTGGCTAGAGCAGCCCGGGCCCTGGCTCTCATCAGGAACAGGGATTTTGTTTTGCCAGATGATGTTCAGGATGCCGCATTACCCGTGCTTGCTCACCGCCTGGTTCGAGATACTGCATCATCTCTATTTGAGATAACAGCGCCTTCACTAATTGAAGAAGTACTGGAAGATACGCCGGTACCGGTGGGCCCCTTCCAGGAGGTAAATAAGCAGTGAGACCGAAAAGCATTACCTTTCTGGGTATTTTTCTTGTCCTGGTGGGCCTCCCCTTTGGACAGCCAATTATTTTCATCCCCGGGATTATTTTGGTACTCCTGGGTGTAGTGTCTCTTTTCTGGGCTCATCATCTCCTTAACAGGGTTTCCTGCCGTATCTACCTGCAAACCCACCGGGCAAAGCCCTGGGACCGGGTAACCATGCACCTGGAAATTGAAAATGATCAACCTTTTCCTCTACCCTGGTTAAAAGTATCAATTAAATGTCCAAAAGAACTTGAATATGCCGGCCGGGGGATAAAAGATATTGGTAAGCATGTCCTGTATGAGCAGGTAATAACTGTAGGCTGGTTTGAAAGAATTTCCCAGCGTTTTGACATTATCTGCACTGGCCGGGGTGAATACTTCTTCGGGCCTGTGATCATCAGAATTGCTGACCCCTTCGGGTTCGCAGAAGGCAAAAAAACTATCCATGTTCAGGAAAGGCTCCTGGTATATCCCCGTCTCGTGGAACTTCAGGGTAAGCTTCCCCTGGCAGTTACCCCTTTTGGCAAGCAGGGAACCTTCAGCTGGATCTTTGAAGATCCTTCCCGTTTCCGGGGTATCAGGGAATATGTCCCTTCCGATCCCTTCTCCCGTATCGAATGGAAAGCAACAGCAAGGACCGGGAAACTCCATACCAGGGTCCTGGAGGCTTCTTTTGTCAGTGACCTGAAAATTATTGTCAACATCTCCACGGGAAAACATTCCTGGAGCCTGGACCGAAGCCTCCTGGAGAAAAACCTTGTCACTGCTGCCTCCATAATACATCACTGCAATGAAAGCAAATATCGATATGCTGTCTTCTTTGCCGGATATATCAGGGGAATGAGAAATCCTGCAGCGGTGAAGATGGGCTCCGGCTCAGCCCATTTGCGAAGATGTTTGGAAACTATGGCCCGGCTGGTGCCTTTTTCAACGGTCAGGTGCGAGGAAATAATTGCAAAAGCCAGACGGCAGGAGTATTTTACGAAAAAGCTTGTACTCATCACCTCAATTATAACTGAAAAGATTCTCTCACAGCTCCGGCGAGAGAAAAAACAGGGGTTTGCAGTTTCCATCATCTACACTGGCCAGGAACTTCCTCAAAAAATTGACCCTTCTATCCCTTTATATGCCATGCAGGAGGGGGGTGGCTGGGATGAAGTTCCCCAAATTACCCTGGCTGAGCTGGGCAACTGACGTCCTGGCTCGGCTAAGCATTATCCTAATCTTCGCTCCCTGGGTTTTTCTGGTTAGCAGCCTGGTTGAGGAAGAAGGTGTCCTGGCATTTCTCGCCTGCCTGATAGCCCTGGCCCTTTTAGCTTCCCTTATTGCCTCCTGGATCAGTAAATTACTGGATAAACTTGTTCTGATAAAAAGATATGCGGTTACTGTTCTGTTTTCCCTGGTAAGCCTGCTGCTACCCCTGGCTGCAACGTTTTTGCCCGGCCTATCTGGCATCTACCTGCCTTTCCCATGGCCATACCGTATGTTGCTGGGACTTGTCTTCTGGGTTCTGGGCGTACGCCTGGGAAGCCAGCCTTCCAGCAATTATAGCATGCAGCGTCATCTCATATGGGGAACAATGGGGGCAGCAATTTATCTAATCACTGCCCATGTGACAGGGATATGGGACGAAGTACTACCCCAATTAACCACCCTCATGATCCTGTGGTTTGCAGCAGCTATTGCTGCAACATCCCTTCTACGGATTAAAGAATACTCAGGAGGGTTTGAACAGGGAGAAGGCAACTCCATGAGTATCTGGTCGCCTCTGTTCTTTATAGGGGCACCTCTACTGGTTCTGCTAGCAGCTGTAACAGCATTTTTTATTCCTGGCCTGACCAGAATACTGCAAGTTCCTTTCTTCTTCCTCCTGAATTTGATTCGGCTCCTGCTACAGCTTTTTGGATTCATACTGGGTTATGCAATGTACCTTTTTTACAGGATTTTTTCCCGATTCTTTGAACACGAAGAAGTTACCTTTCAGGATCTGGATCTTCACCTGCCAGAAGAAGTGCCGGAAATAACGCCAGCTCTGGAAGCAATCCCTTTAATTTTTGAATTCTTAATGTTTATTGGAACCATTGCTGGTGTCATCATATTCCTGGCCACAATCATGTACCTGATCATCATAGCCAGCCGTGATGAAAAAGTTGAGATAACTGAGGAAACCCGGGAATCTTATGCTTCCATATCTGCACTAAAGAACTGGGGAAGTGACTGGCTGGATGGGCTGCGAGGAACACTGGATAGAAGACTTACAGGCTTGAGACTTAGACGTTTTTTAAATAACCCCAAAACAGCGGTGGAAATCTACAACGCTCTTCTCATTTCTCTGGCTTTAAAGGGAACAAAAAAACCACCCCATATTACCCCACAAAACTTCCAGCCCCACATCCATGAACACCTTCCCAAATTTCGCCGGCAAACAGATGGAATTCTCAATGCTTTCCTGCAAGAATTCTACGGACAGGAAAAAACAAAACCTCCTGCATTGAAACACCTGCAGGAGGACTGGCAAACTTTGAAAAAAGAGATCTTCCAACGTAGAAGAACTTAAAACCAGTAAAAAAATTCTTCAACCAGAGCCTTGTGGTTGCCAGGGCATAATATGTGATGATTCCCCACTGGTTCCTTTAAGAAGTACTTTACATCCTCCAGGAATTCAACCCTGACCTGGGTCCGGCAGGTATTGCTCTCTTCAGTATTCTCCAGTATACTGACAGGGGATAAAAAATACCCTTTACAGTCAGCCCCCATACGGAAAACAGTCCCCTCCCCTGTTGGTATTATACCCCGAACACCGACACCCTCACCGGATTCAAAGTGAGTATCCAGATAATAATTATCTGCCAGTTCCAGAGGCAATGTGCAGTGGGCTAAAATAGCTTGATTTTTATCCAGATCAATGCTGGAAGGGTTGGCCATGAAAGCGGGTTTATCGGTGAGATAATTCAGCAAAACCATGGAGATCAGAGCTGATAGATCTCCTTCGCAACCTGCAATAATCCCTTCCCCAGGCAGCAGGGCAATCCCCAGGCAGCCAGTATTCCTGTACTTACCAAGCAGGTCAAAACAGCGAACAGTTAATCCCTGCAGATCATAATCCCTAGATACCCGGCGCAAGCCACAGTATATTCTGAGAGCTTCTTTTAAGGTTTCTGTCTCCATGCTCCTACGGGAAAATCTCTTAAAGAATGCTACCGGTGGGCTTTGCTCCTCTTCTATTGCCTGGAATAGCTCTTCCATTGATATGTCTAAAACTTCAATACCATAAACCTCTCGCACCAGTTCATACGCCATGGAACTTGCAATTAACCAGTCCGAAGGTTCACCTAAGACTCCCAACCTGATTCCAGTTAACTTCTTTCTGACCTGGAATACTCTGGCCAGAACCTTCAGTCTGATGTTAATATACTCTATGTCCCCATGAATAATTTCTGCTTTTTTACCCCTCTGTCGCAAAAAAGCCAGTATTTCCAGGGAGGCAGCCAGGGCATTGTGCGTGTTCCCAGCTAGGATTATATATGGTTCAGGTAATTGCTCGTATAATTTTTTGAACTTTCCTTCAACCCCCCCGGTCTTGACAAGTATGATGGGTAGGTCCACAGATTGGTAATTTCCAAGGCTGATTTCCTTGAGTTTTTCTCCCAGCTTCCTTTCTATTCCCTGCAAAAAGCTGGCAGTACTGGAGCTTATATTCTCCATGTCCCCTAAAGGTGAACTCAGGTGTAAAAGACCTATACTCACTCCCAAACCTCCTTAAACTGAAGAAAAGCCCTCCCTATAAAGAAAGAAAGTTTCTATAAATATCTTCTTTAAAACCCTTTATAGCCCTATCTCCCCTCTCCAGAACCGGCCGAACCATTATACGGCCATTTTCCCTGATTATCCTGGCAGCATGATCATCATCAATTTCTTCCAGTCCCAATCCGAGATTTTTGAATGCTTTGCTCCTGATGTTAATTAGTTCTTTTGCCGTCAATTGCAACTTCTCAGCCAGGGCATGAACTTCCTCTTCCTGGAGAGGCTCCTTTACCAGGTCTCTTTCGGTAAAATCTGTTTTCTCCTGCAAAAGCCACGCTTTTGTTTTCTGACAGGTCCTTCAAGTCCTCAAACAATACAAAATAATTTCTGATGACATTCCTCAACCTCCTAGAATTAACTCTTCTAAGCATTTTTTCGCCAAAGATGATAGGTTTCCTCTGTTTTGAGTTTACAATTCAAATCTGCAGCAGACCTTTGGCAAATAACAGTATTTTATGGATATCCTTTATTAAAGTCTCAATAAAGGAGGTATAATTGTATGAAAGAACTGCAATCAATACTGAGTCGAATTGATGGAAAAGGATACAAAGCCTACAAGGATTTGCAGGGAAAATCTTTTTCCCTGGCTGACTTCGACCTAATAGTTCATTACGCCCAGGGTGACCCCTTTGCCAGTCCTTCAAGGATTGCCTTAAGAATTCCTCAAGAAAAAGCCCAGTTCTCCCCGGCAACTTTTAACCCTGAGATTCGGCGAAAAGCCCTGTGCGATTACATTACCAGAACTCTGGCCAGGGTCATCAATCAGGTGGCCCGGGGCAATCGGGGCACCGGTAAAAGTGGTCTAATAACAGTTGATAAACCCGGGCAGGAAATCCTGGAAAGAACCAGTGTTGTAATTAACAGTGACTACATTGAGGCCAGAATATTTGTAGGTCTACCAGCCCGAGGGCGAAAAATTTTGGGTCGCCAGGCAGCAGAAATGCTCCTGGAAGAACTGCCAGAAATTGTAAAGAAGACCCTTTACTTCTCAGCATTAAACCCCAATCATCTCATCAAACACATAAAAACAGCCCAGGACCAAGAACACATGCGCCAGGAACTGGAAGAAAAAGGTCTCATAGCCTTCATAGCTAATGGAGCAATACTACCCAGGAAAAGTGGCGTGGACGAACGGCCCATGGATAAAAAAAAGGCCATTCCTTTCCAGTCACCTCCGGAGCTTGAGATAGAATTAAACCCACCTCATTATGGACCGGTAAAGGGGATGGGAATTCCCCAGGGTGTAACATTGATAGTAGGGGGTGGGTACCACGGAAAATCCACCCTGCTAAGGGCTCTGGAGCGAAGCGTATACAATCATGTCCCAGGTGATGGCCGGGAACAGGTAGTTACCAGGGCAAGAGCAATGAAAATTAAAGCTGAAGATGGGCGCAGGGTGGAAAAGGTAAACATTGCCCCCTTCATAAGCAACCTTCCCTTTCAGGAGGATACCCGGGCTTTTTCCTCAGAAGATTCCAGCGGTAGTACCTCCCAGGCAGCCAACATAATAGAAGCAATTGAAGCTGGAGCTGAAACTTTTCTCATAGATGAAGACACCTCAGCTACCAACTTCATGATCAGGGATTATCGCATGCAAAAGCTGGTAGCCCGGGACAGGGAACCAATTACTCCATTTATCGATAAGGTCCGTCAGCTTTTTAATGACCTGAACATCTCCACGATCCTGGTACTTGGAGGGTCAGGCGATTACTTTGATGTGGCAGATAAGGTAATCATGATGAACCAATACCTGCCCAGAGATGTAACCAGAGAAGCAAAAGGAATCGCCCGGCAACATAAATCCCACAGGGTTTCTGAAGGTGGAGAACACTTTGGCAAGCTAACCCAGCGTGTTCCCCTGCCGGCAAGCCTTAACCCCCGAAAAGGCCAGAAAGTTAAAATTAAGGCCCGGGGAGATGAATCAATCCAGTTCGGTTATGAAAACATTGATCTTAAAGGAGTAGAACAGATTGTCCACGATTCCCAGACCCGAGCTATAGGTGATCTGATCTTTTATGCCCTCAGGGAAAAAATAATTGATGGCAGCCGTTCCCTTCCGGAAATAACAGAGAAACTGAATAACCTATTAGATGAAAAGGGGCTGGAAATTATTTCTCCCCATGCTGGAAAACCACCAGGAAATTACGCTCGTCCTCGTTCCCTGGAAATAGCAGCTGCCTTAAACCGCCTGCGAACACTCAAAGTTAAAGTAGTGGAGTAGTTCTGAGCTAATAAATTAAAAAATCCTGCCGCTGCAGGATTTTAATCTTTTTTCTGATCTTTCTTATCCTTTCCTTCATCATCTGAAGTACCGGTCTTTCGGTAGTCAGTAGAATAAAAACCGCTACCATTGAAAATAACAGCAGGTCGGCCTACAAGTTTTTTTATCCGGCATCCACACTCGGGACATTCCTGCAAATCATCAGCAGACATAGGTTGTACTGCTTCAAAAACTCCGCATACAGGACATCGATATTCATAAATAGGCATTGAAGATTCCCTCCAACATTAGCTTTTATGATTGTTGTGTCTACTGACTATTTATATCCTAAAAGTCAAAGATTGTCAAGAACTCATTTAGCAAAGAAAATCATGGGCAAAATTTTCCTCCTTCCTGGTTGACTTTTTTCCCAGCAAACCTTAAAATTAAAATGTCTTATATGTGCAATATACACATATATGTTTACCATATATAAAGGGGTGAAACCAATATGGGTAAAAAGAAAGAAGATGAGAAACACAGGGAATGCAAAACTTCCGGGCGCATGAAAAAATTTCTTGAACCCTGTCTATTACTCCTTCTGGCCCAGAATTCAACATATGGATATGACCTGCAGGAAAAAATTGCAAAACTGGGCTTTGACACCCCTGAGCCGGGGAGTGTCTACCGCTGCTTGCGTAATCTGGAAGAGAGCAAAAAAGTGACCTCCACCTGGGAAACTGAGGGCACCGGACCAGCCAGAAGAGCTTACGAAATAACACCAGAAGGTAAAGAATTACTTGATTCCTGGGCTGAGAGGATAGAGAGAAATCAGAAAATATTAAAGAGATTTTTAGATGCGTATGAAAATATCCAGGGTAAGTAGCTACTTAATTGTATTTTCTTTGAAATGAAAATTAATAAAATTAACATTTCTCTTTATTTCTCTTAATTAATAGTATATAATAGTCAGGTATGAGAAATTAGCAAGGAGGACCGGGGTAATGAAAAGCTTTTTCCGGCTGAGAAAATTCTTCATTGAAAACAAACGTTACTACATCCTGGGCATTCTTTCCCTTATCATAGTCAACTCCATGCAGCTCATTATTCCCAAAATACTGGGCTGGTTCACCGATAGCATTGCAGAAGCCCGGGTAAGCCAGATGGGAATTCTCCTTTTTATTGCCTTTATTATTCTCCTGGCATTAATTATTGCTTTCTTCCGTTACCTGTGGCGCATTTATGTCATGGGAAATGCCCGGCGCCTTGAATATACGCTACGCAACATGCTCTTCCGGCACCTTCAATCCCTATCTTCAGAGTACTTTAACCGTCATAAAACTGGCGACCTCATGGCTCATGCTACAAATGATATTCAGGCCATCAGGATGGCCCTGGGCCCTGGGATTGTCCTCATTACTGATGCCCTATTCCTGACAACCATAATTATCATCGTCATGGCCCAAACCATTGATTTCAGGCTGACCATTGTGGGCCTTCTGCCTCTACCCTTCATGGCTGCTGTAGTCACTCGTTTTGGCCGGGTAATACACCGCCGTTTCAAATCTGTTCAGGAAGCTTTTTCTCAGTTCACTGACCGCACCCAGGAAAACTTCTCAGGGATCCGGGTGGTTAAGGGTTTTGCCCAGGAAAAAGATGAGATAGAGAATTTCCGGCAGGTGAATCAGCACAATGTGAACATGAATATGCACCTGGTAAAAATCTGGGGAATCTTCTTCCCCCTGGTGCAGTACCTCTCAGCCCTGAGTTTTATCATAGTTTTGGGTTATGGTGGTATCCTGGTCATGAATGGTACCATATCCTTAGGTGATTTCGTAGCCTTCAACACCTATTTGGGAATGCTGACCTGGCCCATGCTGGCCCTGGGCTGGGTTATAAATGTTATTCAAAGAGGTAGAGCCTCTATGGATAGGATTAACACCATATTTGATGAAATTCCCAAGGTTAAAGATGATCCTGACCCTGCTCCTGTGGAAAATCTGGAAGGAGCCATTGAATTCAAAAACCTTACCTTCACTTATCCTGGCATCAGCGAGCCTGTTCTCCATCATATCAATTATGCCATCCCAGCTGGAAAAACAGTAGGCCTACTGGGCAGAACTGGCTCAGGCAAAACCACTCTCATGAATATATTACTGCGCCTCTATGAACCTCCCCGGGGTACTGTCTTCATTGACGGTATTGATATTCGCCGCTTACCCCTGAAGGTTCTCCGGGAAAAAATAGGTTATGTGCCCCAGGATAATTTTCTCTTTTCTGCTACCATCAAGGAAAATGTTGATTTTGCTGCCACCGGGCGATCCCTGGAAGAAATTGAGAATTACACCCGTCTGGCTCAGGTCTATGACAACATCATTGAATTCCCCCGTCAGTACGAAACCATGGTAGGGGAAAGGGGTGTAACCCTGTCTGGTGGGCAAAAACAGCGTATCTCAATTGCCCGGGCCCTGATCAAAGAACCTAAAATACTTATACTGGATGACAGCCTTTCAGCAGTTGATACTGAGACAGAAGAAGCAATCCTGAACAACCTGAAAGAAGTGATGGCCAACCGGACATCCATTATCATTTCCCACCGGATTTCTACCCTGAAAACTGCTGATGAAATAATCGTTTTAGATGAAGGACGGATAGCCCAGCAGGGAACACATGAAGAGCTGCTCCAGGAAAAAGGTTTCTACCAGGAGCTTTATCAAAAACAACTCCTGGAAGAAAAAATTGAGAGCACCGGCTGATGGGGGTGACAAACCATGCAGTATTTCCATGAAGAAGAAACTCTAGGCAAGGCATACGATGCGCGCATCATGAAGAGGCTGCTCAAGTATGCCCGTCCCTACACATTCATGATCATATTCGCCATATTCATGTTGCTTTTAATTACCGGCACAGAACTGGCCCGCCCTTACATTGTCAAAATGGCCATTGACAACCATATCAATGCCTTTGACACTCCTTTTGTAGCTCTAGATCCAGAAGAAGCACCTCCTGACAGCATAGAATTTCAAGGCCTTCACCTGTACAGGGAAGATTGGTTTACTGAAGAACCTCCACCTGGAGACCGATATCAGATGGTCCGGGAGGCAAACAGGTACTATTTTATCGAAGGATTTATCCCCCCCGGCACCCGGATAGAGGTCATAGTGGAAAACCAGATTCCCATTGTGACTACTGATGAGCAAAGATTTGCAGCCATAAGGCTGGAAGGTGACAACCTGAGCATGTTCCGGGAACGGGACATTAACGCAGTCATAAAGCTAGGACTAATTTTCCTGGCAATCATAACCGCTGGCTTTGTATTGAACTATGCCCAGGTTTACCTCCTGAATTTAACCGGCCAAAAAATAGTATACGATATCCGCCAGCAGCTCTTTGAGCACATGCAAAAACTCTCCCTGGCTTTCTTTGATGGTAACCCGGTAGGTCGGTTGGTCACCCGAGTAACCAACGACACCCAGACTCTCAATGAGATGTATACTGCTGTACTGGTTAACCTCTTCAGGGATCTCTTCATGCTCCTGGGGATCATAATTGTCATGCTGCAGTTAAACCTGCGGCTGGCCCTCATATCCTTTGCTGTTCTTCCCTTAATTCTCGTGGTCACAGCAATATTCCGTATAAAAGCCCGGGAAGCCTACCGGCAGGTACGAGTAAAGCTGGCTCGCATCAATGCCACCTTTGCTGAGAATATCTCTGGGATGCGAATCATTCAGATATTCAAACAGGAAAATCGCAAGTTTGAGGAGTTTGACTATACAAATGAAGATCACTATAAAGCATCCATGCGGGAGCTTCGGGTTTTTGCCATTTTCCGTCCCTCCATGGAACTGCTATATGCCCTGGGTCTTTCTCTCATTCTCTGGTTTGGCGGTGGAGATGTTCTCCGGGGAGCTATAGAGTTTGGCGTGCTTTACGCTTTTGTCAATTACATGGAACAGTTCTTCCGTCCCATCAATGATTTGACTGAAAAATATAATATTCTGCAGTCAGCAATGGCTTCTGCAGAAAGGATATTCCTTATCATGGACCGGGAGCCGGATATCAAGGATGCTGAAAATCCAAAGCTAGTAAGACCGGTAAAGGGACGTATAGAATTTAAAAATGTTTGGTTTGCCTATGAAGAGGAAGAGTGGGTTCTCCGGGATATCAACTTCAAGATAGAACCGGGGCACACTGTTGCCCTGGTGGGGGCAACAGGAGCGGGTAAAAGCTCCATAATCAATCTCCTCAGTCGTTTTTATGATATTCAAAAAGGACAGATACTCCTGGATGGCGTTGATATTAAAGAAATGCCCAAGGATTATCTACGCAGCAACATTGGTCTGGTTCTGCAGGATGTTTTCCTGTTCTCAGGGACAATAGAGGACAATATCCGTTTAAACAACAAAGAAATAGACCATAACAGGATTAAGGATATTGCTCGTTATGTAAATGCCCATACTTTCATCGAAAAGCTACCTAACCAGTACAACGAAGAAGTGATGGAAAGAGGTTCCACCCTATCAGCAGGACAGAGGCAACTTCTCGCTTTCGCGCGAGCCCTGGCCTTTGATCCAGCCGTTTTGGTCCTGGACGAAGCCACGGCAAATATTGATACAGAAACTGAACTCTTGATTCAGGACGCTTTGCCCCGACTCATGGCGGGAAGAACCAGTATTGTAGTGGCACACCGTCTATCTACCATTCAAAAAGCTGATCAGATAATCGTTCTCCACAAAGGTAAAATTCGCGAGATGGGTAATCATCAGGAGCTCCTGGCCAAACAGGGCCTCTATTATAACCTCTATTTATTACAATACAAAGAAGATTTTACAGAAAGCCACGGTATAGCATCTGAATAGACAAAAAGGCCAGAAACCTGCACCCTGACATATCTTAACCCAGTAAAACTAACAACAAAAAACCTCCGGCATTTCCGGAGGTTTTTTATCTACACTATTTCCTCGATAGCTTCTGTAGGGCAGAGGTCAATAGCTTCCCGGGCACAGTCTTCCTGCCCTTCAGGTACTTCTTCCTGAATGGGCCGGGCTTTATCCTCATCATCATCCCATTCAAATACTTCCGGGCAGGTATCAATGCAGAGACCGCAGCTGATACACTCTTCTTCTAAAACTCTTACCTTCATGTAATCTTCCTCCTTCTTTGATCTAAAAGGATCAAAGAAATATTAGCATGTTTTAGATAATTTTTCAATATGCTGGAGACACTCCGGTAATATCTGCAGTTAAAGGATCGAGAGCCTGCAAATCATCTTTACTTATTTCTCCGAGGCTTCTTTTTCCCATGGTCCGGAGAGCAGCTGCTAGCTCCTCTCCGGTAGCCAGAAGGAAGTTCCCAACTCCCTGAGCCCCTTCTTCCACATCCATAAGATTTGTGTGTTTGCCACCATAGAAGAAAAGATCCCCTGGTGTTGCACCAGCCGGTAGTTTATTCCATTGACTGTAACTCATGGCAATTAAAACAGCTGAGCCAACATATACTGCATCTGCACCTAAGGCTAAAGCTTTGAGAAAATCACCGGAGGTCCTCATACCACCAGCGGCAATTAGACTTACCTGATCCCTTTTCCCCACCTTATTTAAATAATTGTGGGCCCTGGGTACAGCGTACAGGGTTGGAATACCAAAATTATTAATAGTTATCTCCAGACTCTCATAGGTTCCTCCTTCAGCTCCATCCAGTATAAAAACATCAAAACCAGCCTCAAGGCCCAGTTCCAGGTCCTTTTCAATATGTCCAGCTGCTATCTTTAAACCTATGGGTACACCGCTGGTTACCTCCCGAAGTTCATCAACCATTGCCTTAATTCCCTGCAAGTCCATTATATCCGGAAAGCGAGCCGGCATTTCCGCATCACTTTCTTCTTCTCTGAGGCTGAGATGGGTTTTAAATTCATAATCCTCAATGGATGCGGTGAAGCCGGTTGAAGCGCTAGCCCCCTGACCAAGCTTTACCTCTACCATATCAACATTTGCCAGATCTGCAGGATTACTGGAAAATCGCCCCCGGGTGTACTGAACTATATAGCGGTTGCTCTCCTGCCTTTCAACCGGTACAAAACCTCCCTCTCCGGAACTAATAGCTGTGCTTCCTCTGGCAGAGCCTCTGGCAAGGGCAATCCGGGCAGCCTGGGAAAGGGATACTCCATAGCCCATACCAGTTATGAAAACTGGCATGGAAACAGTAAGAGGGTGAGTAGCGTTGGGGCCGATGGTGGTGCTGATGTCAACCTCCTCCTCCTGCAAAAGAGGAAAAGGTTGGAGATGGGCTGGCAAAAAGACCAGCCCTCGAAAAGAGGGGAAATCCATGGTTGAACCCCAGGGCTCACTAAGAGGTTGGCCGGTTCGAGCCCTCTCCCCAACAGCAGCAATTTTTAGAAGGTCCCAGTTATCCACGAAGTTGAGAGCCTTTGTTTTCTGGCGTTTTGATAAACTCTCCAAAATTTTCCCTACCATCTCTTCCTTCAAACCTGATAGAACTGTATTCACCCCTCTCATTTTTTGTTCTTATAATATCATCTACCGTTGTTAGATATTTATACTAATTTCCCTATCTTTTGCTTTGCTTTCGCTCCCAGTCACCCTTTTTAGCTATGAGATTGTGGGATCCAAAATCAATATCTATTATCCGGTCAATAACATGGCCAAAGTCCAGAGCTACCCGTCCAGCCTCCCTGGCTATTTTTGAGCACAGGACAACAGCAGGAATTCCTGCTGATACCAGGATCAGTCGGGCTTTTTTATGTTTTTTAACTTCATTCAAAGCCCTTCGGTAATCATAGAAACCTTCTAGAGTGGTAAAGCCTTCAACCTGCCAGCCCAATTTTTTAACATGAGTAAGAGCTTCTTGGGCCCTGCGCCCAACCAGAAAGAGCCTTTGCGAACCAATAATGGAATTAATGAGACCCTTGCCTTCATCGAAAAGAATCCAGTTGATATATGCACTACAGATCCGGGTGGGCTTGATTTTCAAGTAATCAAAAATTCTGATCAGCTCAGGAGCCCGGCGGTACGGCAGAACTCCAACCACATCAGCATTCCTAACTCCCCAGGACAATTCCCTGCGCAACCTCTCATCTGGCAGCCTGACACCAGCATACTCATAGCGATATCTCTGATTAATTTCCCGGGAAGGCATGAAAATATCGTGACCAAGGCTTTTGGTTTCCCCTCCCCCCAGCCGGACCAGAGAAAAACCCTGTCCTCTCTTCAGAGCTCCCAGTAGCTGACCAGCAACCTCATAAGCTCCCAAGAAGGGTACTCCATAAGCTCTATACATAACCTCCATCCCCTCCCTTAACCATTCCAGTTTTCCAGCATATCATCAAGAACCAGACCCAGATCCAATGCTACCTTACGCTGTTTAACAGCCACATAGGGGGCCAGTAAGCATTGAGTGCCTATATCGGAAGAAATTAATGCCAGTTCGTAGGCAGAACAACTCTTGAGATACTTTATAGATTCTTCCAGCTTACCAGGAGAATCTAGCTCAAACTCTCCTACAACATTGAGCCCCAGCTTTATTGCTCTATCTCTTAAATGGCTGCTCCTGCGACCTATAAAGAGAAGAGCATGCTTTTTCACCCATCTTACAAGGGGCCCTTTTCCTTGTTTATAGAGACGCCAGTTAATATCAACATGAGTCCAGGAAACTCCAAAACGGTCCACATTTTTGACCAGAACACTGTTGCCCAGCCGGTTGCGATCCAAACCGATTATGTCAGCCTTTTTTAGCCACTTAAGAATTTCAGTAGGTTTCACCAGGCCTCTGACCAGTTTTTTTTTGAGAAGCAGATTCTCCATAACCCCCAGACGGATAAGGCTGAAAGGTTGTCGATTCTCCAGGGCTATTCTTACAGCCCCGGCCACTTCTTCCTCCAGCTGCAGCTTCCTTTTGTGGCTCATCCCCTATGCCCCCATTTTTCCTGAAATAGCTTCATGTTCTCCTTCTGAATCTTCCAGACATCCAGATTATTGGCTTGAAAAGTCCTATGGCCAAAGTGGTAGACAAATGTATCCCCGGCACACATTAAAATATATCCTTTTTTATGTGCCCTGAGACAGTAATCCCTGTCTTCCCTGGTCCCAATATTATATCGCTCATCCAGCAAGCCAATTTTTTCCATTACAGTCCTACACATTAATAAACAGAACCCTGATAGAGTCTTAACAGAAAACCACTTTTTAGGATTAGATACTCTGTTGAAATTGCGAGCAAATTCATCCATTTCCTGAAGATTGTTGTAAGGGAGCTTACCCATCTTACCCTGCTGTCCCCCTACCAGGTTGGAACGAGGCCCTACGAGCCCAATTCTTTTACTGCTTAAGAGGCACTTCTGCATGTTTTTAAGCCACCTGTATGTTAAAATAACATCATTATTCAATAATAACAGGTGCTCTCCCCGGGCCACCTTCAACCCTTGATTAATGCCTCCGGCAAACCCCAGATTTTTCTTATTAAAAATGCATCTTATATTTTTGTTTTTCTGTAAATATTCCTTTGTACCATCACTGGAACCATTATCCACTACAATAACTTCATAAGGTTCAGGAGTATATTTCTTCAAGGAATCAAGGCACATCTTCGTATATTTAAGGGCATTCCAGGCAGGAACGATTACTGAAGTTAGTCTTATTTTCACTTCTTTCCCTCCCTTTTTCTCTCATCCCATTTCTTTTTAGAAGATATGCGCACCCTGGAAATACTACCTTCAGGTTCTAGCAAGTAATCCATGAGATGCCCAAAATCTATTGCCACAACTCTATACTTACGGGCCAGTTCCGGACACAAAATCAGGGCAGGGACTCCTGCAGATACTAAAGCCAGATGGAATTCTTCTGCCCTCTCCACCTCTTTCAGGCAATTCTCCACATCACCCCAGCCCTCTATCTTTGCCCACCCCACCACTTCTCCTCCAGTGAATTCAACTTTCCCTGCTACTTCTTCGGATCTGCGTCCCAGAAGAAATATTCGTCGCCCCTGCCACAATTCTCTAAAAAGCCCTTCCCGATATAAATACCAGTGAATGTACGCACTGCAGATAGAGTTAAAATCATTTAGATATAGTGGTATAAGAGGACTTTCTAGAATTTCTCTAATAAGTGGATATGCCCCTGGCCCTTCAACATCGCTAAGGCCAACCAGCTCAGCACATTTGAGGTAATTAATTATTTTTTTCCTCAAATCTGGTGCCGGCAACTCAACACCTGCATATTTCAAGCGAGCAAGCTTAACAGAAGGAAATCCACCTACAGGAATGAGGATATCATGAGCCAGAACTCTCGCCTCTCCATCTCCAACCCGGATGAGGGCAAAGGGTTTTTTTTCCTCCAGGGCAACCTTAATTCTATTGAAAACCTCCTGTGTATTTAAAAAGTGATGGCGGTAATCTATCATTAATTATTGATCCTCTTTTCCATATTCTTATCTATAATAATATATGCCAAAGAACTGCATAAGGTTATGCAGCACTCCGACCACTGCAAAATAAAAAAGGGCCAATAAGGCCCTGGTTGAAATAATCTGCTAATCTACCTGCTCAAACCTCTGTTTATTCAGCCATTCCTTTTTTTTCAGGTATTCTTCAATATCCTCTATGCCGGCCATTCCGGCAATTGAAATGAGAAAAATGAGGCAATCTACAACTTCAAAAGCCAGTGCCTCCTTTCTTTCTTCAGTTATCATTCCATCATTCTTTCGTATACACCACACTTCGTGGGCAAGTTCCCCTATCTCCTCACTCAAGAGAACAAACTCCTGCTCCATTGTTGTCCAATCAAAACCTCTTTTTTGTTTCATTTTTTTCACATAATGGAGAAGGTCATTCAATCCCATTTCTCCTGTCATAGCATGCCTCCTTCCTTGACAATATTTTAGCACCTATGTCAAAAAAAACAAGTTTATTAAACTAGGAACTTCTGATAATAATGCAGGAAAAACTGGTTTTGTCGAAAACTTCTTTTCATAAGACCCTCAGGAGGGAATTTGAGATGGCAGAGATAGCAGCATCAAACCAACAATTTAACCCGGAAGATTTATCTCATGGCTTTTTGTTTTTGAAGATAATATGGAATGAAAGAGAAAAACCCTCAGATTTCCTAGGCTGGTCTTATTGCTGAATTTAAACAAGATGTTTTAAATGGTCAAATGTTGAAAGAAACCCTTACCAGTATGGAGGGTAATAAATCTGATTTGCTTAAAACACTCAAAGAAACCGCCTTGGGGAGAAAAAACCATTCCTGCATTTTCTATTCTTCAAAGGAGAAAAAATGGTTTTTAGTTCTGGCAAAGAGAAACCCCCATGTGTCTTCTCAAGAGAATGGTACATAGCTATTGCCAATACTTATGAATCTTGGTAAACTTAAAACACTTCACTAGGTGGCCGAATCAGACAAGATTACTGGCCATATTAACCAGAATAAGCAGTATGAGGGAACATGTCGATTCAAGTGCAGCTCATCCAACACCGAACTCTTTTATGTCTGGCTAATCGGGTATAGGGCATTTTCATGGATCATCATCATTGAGAAGGTGTTCCATAATCTATGTTTATTTTTTTCTATGTGTCTTGTCTCAATATCTTTAAATACTCTTCGTAGGCAAACACTCGGTTTCTTTGAACATTCTCTGTCTGTATTAAAACCCCTAAATCCATTAGCTTGTTTACTGCATTGGCAGTGGCATTATAAGAAAGACCTAATTGTTTGCTGGTTATTTTTATATCAATAATAGGACTACCTTCCAAATAAGAAAATACCTTCTTGATGGTTTTTGCAGCTCTTCCGGTGTTCGATATGATCTTCCAGTTTTTATCGTGGAGTTTTACTAGTTTTTCAATGGTCTGAATGGAATCCTCTGCTGACTCTTTCGTTGCCCTTAAAAAGAATTTCACCCATTGTTCAAAATTTCCCTTAATTCGAACTTCCATAAGGCGGTCATAATACTCAATCCTGTTACGTTTAAGAAAATATGATATATAAAGGGTTTCATAGCTTAATAACCCCTTTTCCATCAGGAAAAGATTGATAAGCAGACGCCCAATCCGGCCGTTGCCATCTAAAAATGGGTGAATGGTTTCAAACTGATAATGGATAAGGGCTATTTTAATCAGTGGATCAAGCTCATCTTCTTCATTAATGAACTTTTCCAAGTCAGACATGGCCACTTCCATATCCTCTACATTTGGAGGAATATAAAGGGCATTATTTAGTGTGCTTCCCGCCGGGCCGATCCAGTTTTGACTACGCCTAAATTCTCCGGGATTTCTTTCTTCTCCACGAACATCTTCTAGCAGTATAGCTTGAGTCTCTTTCATAAGACGATTACAAATGGGCAGTTCTTTTAGCCTGGTAACCGCATACTGAGACGCTTTAATATAATTTACCACATCTGTTACATGACGATTTGTATTTTCTTCTATTTTAGGATCTAAAATATCATCCAATGTCGCCTGCGTTCCCTCAATCTGAGAAGATAAGAGGGCTTCTTTTCTAACATACATCGATACAAATAGTTCAATATTTGGAACATTTCGTGAAAGCCCCTCTAAAACACCAATGATTCGATTGGCTTTTGCCAGTAAAGTTACCGCCTCCTCATCGATTTCAATTGGTGGTTTTGGAGGTAATGGCCTGGGAAAAAAAGATTTATACTGAAGCTCATCTGTTAAATTCCTTCGATATTCTCCTGCTCTGTTTTTCATCTCTCACATCTCCATTATGAAATAATAGCTTAAGAATACCACTCTTATTTCACTTTGTCAATTAAGTAGAAATATAAATAGATTTCTCTTTCTTTTATTTCATTTTTTGCAGTTATGCGAGATATTATGCTCTTATTAATTCTTTTATTTCATTTATTTATCAGCTCTTGACATCAATACTACCGTCTCCACATGATAAGTATTGGGGAACATATCCAAAAGATTTACCTCTAAAATGGAAAACCCACCTGAAAGTAGTATTTCCATGTCCCTGGCAAGGGTTGCAGGATTGCAAGAAACATAAACCACCTTCTTCGCCTTCCACCTCAACAGAGTCTCCAATAAATCAGGATGACAACCTTGTCGAGGTGGATCCAAGAGAATAAGGGATGGAAATTCTTTTTCAATTTCAGGCACCATATTCTCAGCCTTCCCTGTATAGAAGGCAACGTTATTGTAGCCCATTTTAGCTGCTGTCTTCTCTCCACATCTCACAGCTCCGGGGGAAATCTCTACAGCGATTATTCTCTCCAGTTCCGGAGCAAGGGGTAAGCTCAGTGAACCTGTGCCAGCAAAAACATCAAGTAGCACATCCCTGTAATCCGGGCTTAAGAAACTCCTGACTATCCGAAAAAGAACCTCCCTCTGCTGCGAATTAACCTGAAAAAATATATGGGCCGGCACTTCATAGGACAAACCTCCCATTTCCTCCTGGAGAATATGGCTTCCCCAGAGAAGCTCATCCCCACTACATATGCCTTTAACTTTCAAAAAAGAGGCTATTTCTTTCCATGAATCCACCTTCAACCTGGTTTCCGGCAATATTAAAACTTTATCATCCCTGGATCCCATGCGGATAGTAAAGCTACCCTGAAATTCTAGAATCCCCTTCTTCCTGGCTTCATCCACTTTTCTCTTCAATTTGTTAGTTTTTTGTTTTTGCAGCAAACAGTCCTCATGTCCCACAACTTTATGGCTTCCCCTGGCATAAAATCCTGATATCCCGGAGCCGGTGTGGTAAACCCCTTTATTCCTGTACCTCCAGGCCTCTTGAGCAGGAAAGAGTGATGGCTCAGGAAAATAAGGAGCTCCACCAATTCTTTTTATGGCATTTTTCAAGCGCTTTTCTTTAAATTTTACCTGAGCTCCATATTTCAGGTGCAGCAAATCACAGCCTCCACAATAATAAAAAACCGGGCAGGGAGGCTTTTGCCGGTCCGGAGACTCCTTGATAATTTCCAAAAGTTGAGCTTCACCATACCTGGGCTTTTTCTTTACTATCCTAACACTTACTTCCTCTTCAGGCAGGCCTCCGGGAACAAAAACAGTATAGCCCTCTATACGTCCCACACCCCGGCCATCATGACTCAAATCCTCTATGGTCAATATATCTCCATGAGCCCCTTTATCTTCAGTTATCAATTTCACGTCCCAGCCTCTCTATCATAAGCTCATTGACAATCTGAGGGTTAGCTTTGCCTTGGGTCCTCTTCATTACCTGTCCAATGAGAAAGCCCAGGGCTTTTTTCTTTCCCTCCTTGTAATCCTCTACAGGGCCAGGGTTTTTTTCCAGTATCTCCAGTACAATATTCTCTAAATGCTCCCGATCACTAATTTGCTTCAAACCTTTTTCTTCCATCACATCTCCCGGACATTTCCCTTCCTTACACATTTCCTTAAAAACATCCTTGGCCATACTGCTGCTGAGTTCTCCTCTTTCTGTGAGTTCAATTAGTTCTACAAGCTGACCAGGCTTTAATGGAATATCCTTCATGGTAATATTCTCTTCATTTAAATAGCGCAGCAACTCTCCCATAAGCCAGTTGCTAACTTCCTTAGGACTTGTTCTTTGAGCAGCTTCTTCAAAAAAGTCTGCCAGGTCCCTGTCCCCGGTGAGAATACTCACATCATAATCCGGCAGTTTAAATTCCTTAATAAATCTTTCCCTGCGCTCCCGGGGCAATTCTGGCAAGCTTTTTTTTAAGTCATCTACCAGTTCCTGAGTCATCTTTAATGGGGGCAAATCCGGCTCAGGAAAATACCGGTAATCCTGGGCCTCTTCTTTACGCCGCATGAGTTTTGTTCTCTTGAGATCCTCATCCCATGACCTGGTTTCCTGATATATAACCTTCCCTTCTTTCAATAATTCAGCCTGTCTATTAATCTCGAACTCCAACGCCCTCTCTATGGCCCGGAATGAATTCATATTCTTTAGCTCCACTTTTTCTCCCAATGCCTCTGTCTTTGATAAACGGAGGGAGATATTAGCATCACATCGAAGGGAGCCTTCTTCCATGTTGCAATCAGATACTTGGAGATATTCCAGTATTGCCTTCAACTCCTCTAAGAACAATCTGGCCTCTTGTGGAGTTGAAATATGAGGCTCAGTAACAATCTCAATTAACGGCATACCGGCCCGATTGTAATCAATGAATAACTCATCCCCCGCCCCATGAACGAGCCTCCCGGCATCATCTTCCAGGTGAATACGCCTTATACCCACTCTACAATCAGGGGAAATCTCAAGGCAGCCTGAGATGCACAGAGGCTGGCCATACTGGGAGATCTGATATCCCCTTGGCAAATCCGGGTAGAAATAATTCTTTCTGTCAAATGTGCTGTAGAGGTTTATGCTGCAGTTCAAAGCCAGGCCAACCCGGATAGCGCCTTTCAGCACACCTTCATTTAAAACAGGTAGTGCTCCTGGCAGTCCCAGACAAACAGGGCATGTGTTGCTATTAGGGGGGGCATTAAAATCTGTTGAACAGGAACAGAACATCTTTGACGTGGTTTTGAGCTGAACATGAACTTCAAGTCCTATTACACTTTCATATTCCCTCTTCACCCGGATTCCCTCCTTTCAATTCAACAGGATTGTTATTCCACCCCAATATTCTCTCCAATGCTCCTGCCACCTGCAATAGCATTTCCTCGTTAAATGCTGAGGTAATAATCTGCATCCCAACAGGCAATCCCTTTTCATCCCTACCACAGGGTATAGAAAGGGCAGGTAATCCAGCCAGACTCACAGGCACAGATAGAATATCAGACCTATACATTTCTACAGGATCCACCCTTGCTCCCTTTTTAAAGGCCGTTGTTGGTGTTGCCGGTGTTATTAGAGCATGATAGCTCTCAAAAGCCTGCCTCATTTCCCGGGATATAATAGCTTTAATTTTCATTGCTTTAAGGTAGTAGTGATCATAACATTCTGCTGTAAGTAAATATGTGCCCAGCATTATTCTTCGCTTAACTTCCTTTCCAAATCCCTGTCCTCTGCTCTTAAAGAACATCTCCTGCCAGTCCTTAATGCCTTGGGCCCGGTAACCATAATGGACACCATGAAAGCGGGATAGGTTAGAACTGGCTTCAGCAGGGGCCAGAATATAGTAGGCAGACAAAGCATAATCACACATTGGCATTGATATTTCTTCAATGAGGGCTCCTTCTTTCTCTAGAAGTGCTGCTGCATAATTAACACTCTCACAAATAGAAGCATCAACGCCCTCACCAAAAAACTCTCTGGGTAATCCTAT
>PUNT01000207.1 GCA_003551905.1 Halanaerobiales bacterium | reverse complement strand
GCCACATGTTATATGTTTTTATTGCTCATCTTTTTGTAACAGAGTTAAGGGTGAAATTTAAAAAAAACACCTATTTTAACGATGCCACAGGCTAAAAGACTTATTACCGCAGCTCTATCCGCCAAACATCAACAGAACATATTGCAAAAGACAATTCAAAAGCTCAACTACTACATGCGACGTAATTATATCGCTTACAAGTCCCATGCCAAAAGGAAACTGGCAATGCTATAAATATCACCATGTAACCCTGGGAATTCTTAGTCTAAAATAACTTTTCGCTGCAGTGCTAGCAGCCTCCATAATGACCTGGTTGATAGTTTCATGGATAGTCCTTCCTTTCTAGGTGACATGTGCAGGGAATAATAATACCCTTGGCAGAATATCTTGCCAACATCACTTTGCGGTGATATAATGTTTAAGAGTCCATGCTCTATTCTAGCAATAGGGCCTTATGTCCAGATGGAGGAGGTGAATAGTATGCGCCTTTATGAAACAACATTTGTTATCAGTACCGAGATAAGTGAAGAGGATAGAGATGCGCTGCTGGATAGGGTTAAGGAAATCGTTACTTCCAATGGCGGAGAAGTGGTAGAAGAAGACCGCTGGGGGGTAAAAAAGATGGCCTATGAAATCAATAAGCAGCGCACCGGCTTTTATACGGTTTTAAAGTTTAAAGGAGAGCCGGATTTAAAGGATGAGCTGGAGAGAAATTTCCGGATCATGGATAATATCCTCAGGTACATTATAATTCGTCTGGATGAATAGCCAAAGGGGTGTTTTTTGTGCTGAACCGTGTTATTTTAATTGGCAGACTGACCCGGGACCCCGAGCTGAGGTACACTTCCAATGGGCAAGCCGTGACTAATTTTACCTTAGCTGTTGATAGGCCTTTTACCAATCAGCAAGGTGAGCGAGATACGGACTTCATTGATATTGTGACCTGGCGCAAGCTGGCCGAAGTCTGTGCTGATTACCTGGTAAAGGGGCAATTAACTGCTGTTGAGGGTCGCCTGCAGGTGCGGCAGTATGAAGTTCAGACTGGTGATAATAAGGGGCAAAAGCGGCGAGTTTATGAAGTAGTGGCTGATAATGTGCGCTTTTTGGAATGGCGGGACAGGGATAAAGCCAAACCTCAAACAGAAAAGAGCGGTCAGGAAGAATTCAATCCAGAAGACGATGTGCCCTTTTAATTACTGAAAAAGGAGGGGTTTCATGCCTAAAGGAAAAAAAGGCAAAAGGAAATCATGCAGTTTCTGCATTGATAAAATAGAAACCATAGACTATAAAGATGTAGGGCGGCTGCGGCGCTATATAACCGAGAGAGGGAAAATCCTGCCTCGGAGGATTACCGGCAATTGCGCCAAGCATCAAAGGGAGCTTACCGGGGCCATAAAGAGAGCCCGTCTGGTGGCACTTTTGCCTTTTACGTCTGAGTAGATAGGAGAGGGCTCTGCTAGAGCCCTTTCTTTATTTGTGGTTGAAAAGGAAGTTGTTGCAAAAAGGAAAGGGCAGGTTCATGCCGAATCCTTTCCAGAGAGGTGAAAGATAGTGGAAGTGGATAGGGAGCAGTTTATCAGGGAGTTATTTTTATTTACCCTTGTTATCCTGGGAATAACTGTTGTAGGCGTATTTCTGCCTTTTGTGCAGTATTTCTGGCCCCTGCCGGTGGTGGTTTTTGCCCTCAGGCAGGAGATCAGGGCCAGCATGGTGGTAGTTCTTGTCTGTGCTCTTTTGGTCATCCCTTTCTGGGGCAGTCATGTTTTTCTGGCAGTAATATTGGTAACTGGTTTTGTCGGGGTGATGGTGAGCAGTGCCATCCGGGAAGGCTTCACAGGGAAAAGAGTGTTATTCGTTGCCCTGGTAGTCAGTGTTATTGCCAAGTCACTTTTTTTTGCAGCTGGTGAATTTGTCCTGGAGATTGACCACCTGGGGGGTCTGGAAGACGTTCTGGGGGAAATGGCTTTAGTGGCAGGAGAAGCGGAGATGGAGGAAGTTTTGCCCTGGATTCTGAAAACAATGCAAATATTATTCCCAGTTTTCGTTTTCGTTTCTGGTGCTCTAACTGCTTTTGCCACCTATTATGGCCTCTATTATCTGGCTCCCCGCTTTAATTTAGACTTGCCACCTTCTTTTCCTTTCAGCAACTGGAGGCTGAACAGGATCTGGGTACTTTTCCTCCTGGCATCATTTCTGGTCTATATTCTCACAGGAGGGGAAATATTTTTGAACACTTTCCTGATTTTGCTTCTCTTTTTCCTGGGAGGAGGACTGAGCATTATCTACTGCTGGACCAAGGGAAATTTGCCCCGAAGGGCATGGAACATCCTTCTAATTGTTCTTCTTGTGAGCTTATTATTCCCTTTTCTAGGAGCATTTTTCCTGTTTCTCTTTTTGGTTTTTGTTGCTCCATTTTCTGTGGTTTTGGGAATAGTGGATTCTTTTGTTAACCTGCGGCAGATTTAGAAATTTTTATAAGGAGGGTTTTGCGTGAAGATTATACTTAAGGAAAATATTGAAAATCTAGGGGAAGCCGGCCAGATAGTTAAAGTGGCTGATGGCTATGCCCGAAACTACTTAATCCCCAGGGGCTTAGCAGAAGAAGCTACTGCAGCGGGAATAGCCAGAGCTAAAGAGTACCAGAAGACTATGGCCAAGAAAACCCTGGCAGAGAAGGAGGAGGCAGAAAAGCTGACTGAAGTTATTCAGGATTTGAAAATGAAGGTGACCATGAAAGCAGGTGAAAAGGGAAAACTATTTGGTTCTGTTACCAAAAGCGATATTGCTGAGTTTCTCCAGAAAAATGACCTGGAACTGGACAAGAAAAAAATTGAGCTGGAGGAGAATATTAAGACGCTGGGCACTCATATAGTTCCTATAAAAATCCATAAAGATGTAACCTGTGAACTGGAGGTCGAAGTACTGGAGGAGGAATAATCCCAATTGAGTAAAGAAAGCAGAAAACATGGCAGCACACGAATTGAAACCACAATGAAATACCTAGAAGAATTAATGGGAGCGGAAAAGGTAATTTTGAAAGCCAGCCAGGTGGAAGCCCTGGATCTTCTCAAATCAGAAAATATTGAGGATCAAGTGCTGGCTTTTCAGCGCATAATCTGGGAGGATCCATCAATAAAGGAACGCCCTTCCCTGGGAGAAATTGAGAAAGCTTTAAAAGAGATTGAAGAGGAAATAACCATTCGACTGGCACAGCGTCAGGTTGAAAAGAGTTTTGAGCAGAAAGTGGATGAGCTGGTACAAAAGCGCCAGAAAGAGTTCATGGCAGAGCTAAAAAAGGAGCTTTTGCAAAAAGAAGAAGGGGCAGATAATGCCCGGACCCTCAAGAAATACGCTGAGCTGGAAATCCTGGAGGCCAGATCACTTTCTGCTGCCCCTCTGGAAATATTGAGGCCCGGAAGCCTGCAGGAAATAATCGGGCAGGAAGAGGCGCTGGAGGCCCTGCTGGCTAAGATTGCATCACCTTTCCCCCAGCATGTGATCCTTTTTGGCCCACCTGGTGTCGGGAAAACAACAGCAGCTCGCCTGGTTCTGGAGGAGGCCAAAAATCTCCCTTACACTCCTTTTTCTTCAGAAGCTCGGTTTGTTGAAGTTGATGGAACTACGCTGCGCTGGGATCCCCGGGAGGCCACCAATCCCCTCCTGGGTTCTGTACATGACCCCATCTATCAAGGGGCCCAGAGCAACCTTGCTGAAAGGGGAATGCCGGAACCCAAGACAGGGCTCGTAACCAGAGCTCATGGAGGGGTTCTATTTATTGATGAGATTGGTGAAATGGACAGTTTGCTGCAGAATAAACTTTTAAAAGTTCTGGAGGATAAACGGGTTAAATTTGAATCTTCCTATTATGATCCCGGGGATAAGAAGCTGCCCAAATATATTCGCAAACTCTTTGCTGAAGGAGCTCCAGCAGATTTTACTCTAATAGGAGCTACAACCAGGGAGCCTCATGAGTTATCACCCTCCCTTCTGTCCCGGACAGCACAGGTGTTTTTTCGTCCCCTATCTCCAGAAGCCATAGAGAGAATTGTTATGGATGCTGCCAGGAGGTTAGGAGTGAATCTGGCTCAGTCAATACCCTCTCTCATTTCCCGCTATACTGTTGAGGGTCGCAGGGCTGCAGGACTTCTGGCTGATGCATACAGCCTGGCTCTTTTTCAGGCCTATAGAGAAGGGGAAAAACCTGAAGATATTACCATAACCCAGGAACATATTCGCAGGGTTATCCATATCAGCCGCCTGGTTCCTTATCACACAGAAGATAAGCCTGGCAGGGGAGAGGTGGGGAGAGTGAGAGCACTGGGTCTGAGAGGGTATCTGGGTTCTATAATTGAAATTGAGGCAGTGGTTTTCCCGGCTCGGAATAAGGGCGAAGGCGAGATGAAATTCAATCAAACTGCTGGCTCTATGACCCTGGATGCTCTTTTGAATGCTGGTAGTGTATTGAGGAAGGTGGCCGGTCATGATGTGCGAGATTACGATCTCCATGTTAACCTGGTAGGAGGCGGTAATGTTGACGGACCTTCAGCTGGTGCTGCATTATTTCTGGCTATCTTCAGTGCCATAGAGGATAGGCCCCTCCCTCAGGATACTGCCATAACTGGAGAGCTCTCCATACAGGGCAGGATCAAGCCGGTAGGGGGATTGCTGGAAAAAATATATGGCGTAAGGAATGCAGGTATTAAAAAGGTCTATATTCCTGGGGCCAACAAAGCTGATCTACCTGAGAATATTTCCCATGTGGAGGTTATCCCGGTTCATACCATAGAAGAATTAGTTGAATATATTTTTGCATAATAGATGGATGGTGATATGATGATTACAATAATGGGCATAGGTCTGAGCCTGGTTTTGATAATGTTTTTGATTCGCTGGAAAGTTCCCATCTCCCTGGCCATGTTTGCAGGTGCTGTGCTGGCAGGACTCATGTCTGGATTTTCCCATAGGGACTTTTTTCATGTCCTGGTAATAACCTTGCAACATCCAACTACCTGGCTTCTAGCTATTACCGTAGGCCTTATTTCAGGTTTGGGGGCTACCATGGGCAAAGCAGGGCGCCTGGGTTTGCTCATAGATAGTTTGCAGCGCCTCTTTAAAGATACCAGGTACATACTCATGGCCCTGCCCAGCCTCATAGGTGTACTCATGGTCCCCGGTGGAGCTATTATGTCAGCTCCCCTGGTTGGTGAAGTTGGCCAGCGGCAGGGATTGAGCAGGGAGAAGATGACGGTAATTAACATGGTTTTTCGACATATCTGGTACCTGGTCTTTCCTTTATTTCCCAGCATGATCCTGGCAACGCAGCTGGCAGATATGGGCCCCCTGGCCATAGTTATTTTCAATGCGCCAATAGTTGTAATTACCATTGCCATTGCATTCAAACTATATTTTGCCGGCTGGAAGAATGTGAATAATGATGAGTATAATGGCTGGGATCCCAGGGCCCTTAAATCCTTGTTCCGGGCAGTGCTACCCATGCTGGTTATAGTTGTTCTGGCCCTGGGCTTTAACGTTTATTTTCCCCTGGCAGTATTCTGCGGTATTGTGGTTCTTTATCTGGATCAGTGGCTGGAAAAGAGACTGGCCATCAGGGTATTCAGCAGCTGGTTGCTCAGGGGAATAAAATGGCATGTAGCTTTGGTAGTTATAGCTATTCTATTTTTTAAAGATGTTCTGGATTTAGGAGGAGGGGTAGAGGAACTGGCTGACTTCTTGTTTGAAATGGGGATCCCTTTGCTAGCTCTTTTGGCTCTGGTTCCCTTCCTCATAGGTTTTGTTACCGGCTATGATACAGCAGCTATTGGAATATCCTTTCCCCTGTTTTTGCCTCTATTGCCAGCAGAAGAAAAGATGTACTACATTGCATTCATCTATACCATGAGCATTGCCGGCTACATTATATCTCCCCTTCATCTCTGCCTCATACTGACCAGGGAGCATTTCCAGAGTTCTCTGGGCTTAATTTATAGAATCTTCTGGGTGCCAGCTGCAGTCATAGTGTTTCTGGGTTTTCTTTCTCTCTTCCTGTGGACAGGTTTGGGGTGAGAAAAACATCAAAGATCATTATTAAAATCCCAAACGTACTTCCTTTTACTTTTGGGACACCGAAACAATAAATTGGGCACTACACTTAACAGCGAGTACCCGG
>PUNT01000186.1 GCA_003551905.1 Halanaerobiales bacterium | reverse complement strand
TTTAGACCGGCCGGCGTCATTTGCTGGGGGTTTGATGCTGGGAAAGTTAAAGCTTTGCGGTCAATCCTGGAGGCCAGTCCCTGTAATTCCTCGAGAGCAGGAAGGGTTTCAGCCAGATATAACCCTAAATTAATATCCAACAGGGTTCGCCAGTCTTGTTCTTCCTCAGGTGTTTCCCGGTCATTTTTCACCTGCAACTCAGATTCTATGCCGGCATCAAGCAGGGCTTCTTCTGATGCGGCCAGCAGCAATTTCTGACTCCGGGGCAGATGGGGATCAGTCAAAAGACCGGGCACCAGGGCCGCGGTAGCAGGTCCGGCTTTTTCTAACCCCGGAGGCACATAGTGGATGATCCCACTTTTCCCCTCCTGCAGGCCTTGAAAAAAAGCTGCCTTCCCTCCCCCCAAAGCCGAAGTTATACCCAACCCGGTAATGGCTGCAGGGCGAAAGGTTTCTGATTTTACAGATCCCCCAGAAACCTTTATTCCCAGGCCGGAGAAATGATTCTTTTTCTCACTATTTAAGCAAGCACCGGGGAAAAATGTTTTCTTCTCCCGGCTTGCTTCATGCTTTGATTGCAGAGCAATAGCAGCTGCATCCCCTCCAGGGCCTTCAGCCATTACCACCAATCGTTCCACAGTTTCTCTCCTTCGACGGCGGTAAAACAAATTGGAGCCGTTATTCATTCTCTTGGGCAGCGGTTGATCCAAAAGAGAAATTCCCAGTCCACAGGCCAGGGCCGAACCACCGGCCATGGCGTCCCTGTAGGGTTGGGGCAGTAATTCTGTTTCCAGCAACAAATCAATGCCCTTACCATCGGGGAAAGATGACTGCAGCACCTTCTCCAGCAGTTTTTCTTTTAACTCCTTTTTTTTCCCGGCAAATACATTTTCATAACCGCAAATAATTCCTGCCCCCCGGGAATAACGGAGCAACCGGGCCTCGTCCTCAAGAAAAAAAACACCACAACCTTCTCCGGGGTTGATGGGGAGAGCCTGGTTCAGATAATTTCGAAAAATCCCTGCTCCAATAGCATCCACGCCGCCCGACAGAAAATATTCTCCCTCTCCTTTCTGCCATGCACGGTAGGCCATTCCCAGGGCATTAATTCCAGCAGTAACCGGGTCATTGAAGGTTTCACAGCCCCCTTCCAGTCCCAGGGATACTGCCAGGTGAGAAGCATGAGCCAGGGGCAGACCAAAATGAAGAGCCCATGGAGGAATTGCCCTGGGACCGACCTGATGGAAAGCCTGGAGCAGCTTTTCCAGGGTGCTAATGTCCAGCAGAGAAGTGCCAATAATGATCCCGGTTTCCCTGGGAACAGGTGCTTCTTCGGGAAAAGCTTCCTGCAGGGCCAGACGAGCTCCCGCCAGGGCCAGGAGAGTGGCCCTCCAACCATATTTACTGAGTTCTTCTCCGGCCTGATGGTCATTTATTTCCAGAGGACAGTGATTGGAAATATGTTCCCCCCTATTACCTGCATAAGCCAGGGCCTGGGGGCCCCGACCCAGGGGGCTTAAAAGGCCCTGGCCGGTAATAAAGAGTTTGCTGTTGTCTCCCATAATTAGCTCTCCCTTATAATTTACGGCGACTGCCAGAAAAAATAATTTTCCGTATGTGCCGTCTTAATAGTTTTCTCCAAGCATCAGGAGATTTTTATCCCCTATTTTTTCAGCTAATAAAAAAATGATCGGTTCCTCGCTATTTAGTTTGGGTAACTTCACAGGAATATGTTAAGATGAAAAAGAGGTGATTCCTGTGAGAGATATAGATATTTTTCAACAAGCTTTAGGTTTAACTCCACCATGGCAAGTTGTGGAAAGCAAATTTGATGCAGCTAATAACAGGTTGGATTTGTATTTTCAACTACCGTTATTGTATAAAACTCATTTTGCTCCGGATTAGGTAGACTAGTGGTGCCAGACTCATCGACAAAAACATGAATTCCCTCTTCATTAAAGACCACAGTCACTCATCCCTTCTCAAAAAACAATCCCCTTCAAAATTCTAATCCCTTTAAACCTACAACTCCCTCACTACCTCCTGATCTAAAATCTCCTTCCTTTTCTTCCAATCAGGCATCAGAGCAGTCAAAAAGGAATAGAAGTCCTTATCGTGCCTCGAATATTTAAAATGAACAAGTTCATGCATCACAACATAGTCAACACATGCCTTGGGGGCCTTTATCAGTTCTGAGTTCAGCATAATGATATTCTTATCCCTGATACAAGACCCCCAGCGCGCCCTCATCTGCCGTATCCTAATTACCGGCTTTTTGATTCCATATTTTTTAAGTCGTCTATACATACGCTCCAGGGATTCTTCGAAAACAATTGCGGCTCTCTGTCTCAGCCATCCCTGGACAAGTTCCTTCTTCCTTTTGTAGTTCTTTTTGTCCCTTACCCAGAGGTAGATATAGCCCTGAGAAAACTTCACTCCCTCTTCCTCTTCTTCTATTACTTTCAATCTGTACTGCTTCCCCAGGTAGCGTATGGTCTCCCCACTGACAAACTCTTTATCGATTTCTTCAGACCTGGTCTTTGCAAATAGATCCAGCTGTTTCAAAATCCAGCTGCCCTTACTTTTTACATAATCCTTAATGAATTCCAGTGGGACCTTTTTATTGGCAGATACCCTTACAGTCATATCGGGCCGGACATTCAGGTTCACATTCTTGACATCTTTCCGCTGCAGGTAAAACTCTATTTTTTTCTGGCCGAACTGCACGCTATGCTGTTCCATCTATTATCCCCCACTTTGAATAAGCTAGTATCTTCTCATTGCAACAGTTTTTATCAGCTCTATTATCTCATCTATATCATCTACCGAAAGATCTACGCCTTTTTTATACTTGAAATCAAAGAGAATGTCATCAATTTCCTGCTCGATCTGATTATGAACATCTTGGTTGTCGTACCAGTCTACTTTTGTGTTCTCCCGGACCACCTGATCCATGTTCTTAGCAAGTTCTCCTATCTCTGTATACTCATCGTAGGTTTCATTTTTTCTCTGTATTACTTCCTTGGCAACTCCATAAAAAGCTTTGGCGGTTTCCTTATTCCGAACGTTGTCGGGGTATTCAATACTGGTATCCCCTCCCCGGAAATCTTCCATAATAGATTTCATTTCTCTGAGATAATCACTTTCAGATATTCGGGCTTCTTTATATTCTTCCAGTGTTTCTTCTATACGCTGGGAGAATTTTTTGTAAAATGCGGGGTTTTCATCCCATTGCTTATCTATTCTCTGTGTCAAGCGGGTACGAATGGCATCAGCCTTTGCCCGTGGGGTATGTAATCTTTCCAGTTCCCTCTCAAAACCTTTTTCATCAAGTATATCCACTGGCTTGGTAATCCTTATTACATCTTCCGAAGCAATGTAAGTGTCCATAAGGTTCTGCATTTTTGCTTCATACTCTTTGTGGTCAACACCATCGGAAAACCTTAGTTTTACTGACTTTCTGAGCTTCTGGAAGAATCTAAGGTCCTTTTTGTAGTTCTCCATTTCCTTGGGATCCAGGGAGTTATATACTTTTTCTGACTCCAAAGCTATACCTAAATAACGACCAAAACAGCTCAGTGTATCATAAAACTGCTCCCGGGTCTCTTCATCAGCTAGAACTTCTTCCAACGCTTCTGAGTCATCCCTGCCTTCTACTGAAGCGAATATCTGCCAGAGCTGGCTGTGAGCTTCCCTCAGGCTTCCAACTGTGCTGGCAACATCATACATAGCCCCTTCCAGTTCTCCCTGATCAAACTCTTCCAATCCGGCTCCGGAATACATATTCATAGCAGTGTCCAGTTCTTTTACCAGTCCACGATAATCAACTATATAGCCAAAGTCTTTCCCTTCATACACCCGGTTCACCCTTGCTATGGCCTGCAAGAGGCTGTGCTCTTTAAGCTGTTTGTCAATATAGAGGACAGTAGCTTTGGGGGCATCGAAGCCGGTCAAAAGCTTGTCTACAACTATTAAAAGATCTATGTCTCCATGCTTAAACCTCTCCCTTATTGAGCCCTCATATTCCTGCTCATTAGCATACCGCCTCATCATGCGTTCCCAGTAGCGGTTAACCTTTTTCTTGGACTCTTCATCAACTACCTCATAACCCTCCCTCTGATCGGGGGGCGATATTACCACGGCCACATTCAAGTCTCCCAGGTCTTCAAAAGCTTCCAAGTATTCTATAGCCTCTTTCTTGCTGTTGGTAGCAAGCATAGCTTTAAACTGGTTATTCTGGGTTTTGTAGTGGTCCACAAAGTGCTTGTTTATATCAAAAGCAATTAACTGGATGCGCTGATTGCTGGAGGCGATCCTCTCGAACCTGCTCCACTGGTTCTTTACATCCTCTTTTTGTTTTTCATTAAGGTGCCGGGTTATAATCTCCAGCCTGTTGTCTATGGCCTTCCGGTTAACTGTCTGCTCCACCATCTTCCCTTCATACAGCAAAGGGACTATAGTGTTATCCCGGACACCATCCGCTATGGTATAGGTATGGATGGGCCTGGGGTCCTGGCCGAAGTGTATCATGGTATTCTTCTCTTTCTTCATTAGCGGGGTCCCCGTAAACCCAAGATAACAGGCGTTGGGGAATACCTTTCTCATTTTTATATGGAGCTCCCCATACTGGGTCCTGTGGCTCTCATCTACCATGACAAAAATATCTCTGCTTTCAAGCCTGGTCCTCTGCCTGGCTGCGTTGTCAAATTTGTGGACCAGGGTGGTGATTATATCAGCGTTCTCATTTTTAAGTAGTTCAACAAGTTTGGCACCGGTGGAGGCGCGGTTCGGCTTAAGGCGGGTATGCTTGAAAGTATCCCGAATCTGCTTATCCAACTCTATTCTATCGGTCACAAGTACTACCCGGGGATTATCTATTTCCGGGTCGCTCAGTAGATAGCGGGCCAGCATGACCATGGTCAGGGACTTCCCCGACCCCTGGGTATGCCAGATAACTCCGCCTTTTCGTTTGCCTTCTTCATCAAAAGTTTTTACACTCTTCAAGATTTCTTTCACCGCAAAGTATTGCTGGTACCGGGCAATCTTCTTTTCATCTTTATCAAAGATGGTAAAAAACTTAATGAAATCCAGAAACCTTTGGGGGGAAAATAGAGAAATAATGGTTTTGTCCTGCTGGGTAGGCTTTCTTCGTGAAACGTGCCTTTTAAGCACCTCTTCAAGCCATTCCTGTTCTTCCTCTCGCCAGTGGGTCCAGTAGCGCTTCGGAGTATTACAGGTGGCGTACTTGGTCTCGTTTTTGTTTGTAGCCATTAGGATCTGTGAGTACTTAAAGAGCTGGGGGATATAATCTTTCCCTTGGTTTCTGATGGTCTGCTCAATCCCCTGTGCTATGGCAATGGAGGAGCTTTTGCATTCGATCACTGCCAGGGGGATGCCGTTAACAAAAAGGACTATATCCGGACGGCAGTGTCCTCTTCCATCCTCTCTTTCCACAGAAAATTCTTCTACCACGTGGAAAACATTGTTCTCCGGGGTGTCCCAGTCGATGTAGTACAGGGGGAAGGACTTTATATTCCCGTCGGGAGTGCTTTCCTGAAAGCTCCTCCCCAGCATCAGGTGGTCGTATATTTTCTCGTTAGCCTTTACCAGCCCATCAGTTAGAGGCTCGTCTATTTCCTTTATTGCCCTTTCGATGTTTTTTCTGCTAAAAGGATAATATTCTCCCTTGTACTCATACTCATTCATTCGTTCCAATTGTTCCCACAGGACATCTCGGAGGATGACATTATAGGCTTGCCCTCGCATTTTCTCTGCTTCATTAGGAGGTACATAGTTATATTCCAAAGACTCCAAAAGCTCTATCGCTGGCCTCTGGCTTATGTTTTCCTCGTCGTACTTCTTGGCTCTGGACACAGGTTCACCTCCTCAATTCAAAACCTTTAGCATTTCACTCTTACCTTGCCGGTCAGAAGTAGTTGCATAAGTCCCTTCTTCTGTTCTTTTAGGTATTCAAGTTCTTTTTCCAGGAGTTTTACTTCCTTGTTTGCTTTTAATAGTAAACTTGCTATTTCTTTTTGTTCTTCCTTTTTTGGCCAAGGTAAAACTACCTCGCCTAAATATCTAGGATAAATATGAACAACTGAATGGCCTTGAGCCAATTTTTGTTTTTGCTTTTCTGCCATATCGCTATTTAAAAGATATCCTCAAAAGAGACTATGCCGC
>PUNT01000226.1 GCA_003551905.1 Halanaerobiales bacterium | reverse complement strand
GCTCTGGGAGGTGAGTGAAGGGGATAATAAAATTTATCTCCTGGGCTCCTTCCATCTCATGCCCCGGGGAAGTTACCCCCTGGCAGACCCAGTAGAAGAAGCCTTTGCCAGTGCTCGGTGCCTGGTAGTAGAAGTTGATGTCCTCCATTTAGATCAACTGCAACTCCAGGTATTAGTGCAGGAACTCGGTTTTTATGGACCGGAGAAATCACTGGAGAATAAGCTGACAACTGATCTCTATGCTAAAGCGGTAGATAAAGGGAAAAAATATGGAATCCCGGCCAATCAGATTGCCCGGTTTCAACCCTGGTACCTGGAACAGGTTATTGCTGCTTCCATGCTGGAGAGAATAGGCCTGAAATATGCTGAAGGTATTGAAATGCATTTCCTGGAGCGAGCCCATGCCAAAGATCTGGACATAATTGAGCTTGAAACCCTGGAAATGCAGATGGAACTATTGTCTGGCTTCTCCCAAGAACTACAGATAGCCTCTCTAACCAATACTCTGGAACAGGACCTGGAGACTATGAATAAGATGGTGCAAAAAGCACTTGCAGACTGGCAGCAGGGTAACCTGGAGGGGCTGGAAAAGTTCGTCTTTGCCGGGCGAGAGGAAAACCCGGAAATGGAAGAATTCTACTGGCAAATATTCGAGAAACGCAACTACCACATGGCCGAGCAAATTGGCAAATTGTTGGAAGAAGGTTGTCAGGCTTTGGTAGTAGTTGGCTCCGGGCATATGGTTGGGGAGTATGGCTTACCTGTTCTGCTGCAAGAAAAAGGCTTTCTGGTAGAAAAACAATAGAAATAAAAAATACTCTTGCAGATAAAAGAGAGAAGGGCCTGTAAATAGGCCCTTCTCTCCTTTATTTTATCCAGTTCTCTTAATTGAAAATTCTACTCCAGTGGTTCTATTAAACCGTAATTACCATCTTTTCTCTTGTAAACCACATTCATCTCTTCTGACTCTGCATTGGTAAAAACAAAAAAGTCATGGCCCAGAAGATCCATCTGCATTACTGCCTCTTCAACTGACATGGGCTTGAGGGAAAATCTTTTAATCTTGACAATTTGGCCGTCCTGGGGTTCTTCTTTTTCGCCAGGTCCGTCACCAAATTTCAGTTCAAACTCATCAGTCTTTTCCCTTAACTTTCGATTGATCCTGGTTTTATGTTTACGGATTTGCCGTTCTATCTTCTCTATAACTCCATCAATGGAGGCATACATATCACCTGTTGTTTCTTCGCCACGCAGAATGAGTCCATCAACAAACGCAGTAACCTCAACTATATGCCTTTCTCTTTCCACACCCAGCGATACCTGGGCGTCTATGGAAGCATCTTCAAAGTACCTTTCTATCTTGCCTACTTTCTCTTCCACATATTCTTTGATGGCTTCGGTGAGCTCAATATTTCTTCCCCGGGTTGTAATTTTCATCCAACCATCTCCCTTGTATAATTAGTTGTGTTATTCTTATTCTCCAGAGGGGTGCTTAATTCCTCCCCAATTTTACCACGTTAAAAAAAACAAATAATATAAGTAAAACCCCGCCTTTATAACGGGGTTTCCTTGACCAAGCTCTCTTAGGCTTTAGCGACATTGGCTGCTTGAGGGCCTTTGTCGCCTTCTACTATCTCGAACTCCACTTCCTGACCGGCATCCAGACTCTTGAACCCCTCTTCTTGAATTGCAGAGAAGTGGACAAAGACATCATCTCCATCATCTCTTTCAATAAAGCCAAATCCTTTCTCTGCATTGAACCATTTTACTCTACCGCGATGTAGCATCTTACGCATTCCTCCTAAAAATTGTTTCCGACAAGCCTGTGCTTATCGTTTTTACTATACCACAACTGAATACTCATGTCAAATATAGTTATCGCAAGTAAGGGCATTGTGGATAGCATCATTATCTTATTTTACCCATACCTCTAGACAAAAAAAAGCCCTCTGAATCAACAGAGGGAAATGATTATGAAAAAACAATCAATCCGAATTAACTTATCTCTGCATCAATTGCTGCACATCCTCACCACTCAGCTTGTAGCGAATCTGACTGATCTTGCGCCGGGAGCGTTGCAGAGCGTTATCAACTGTCTTTATGCTGCTGTTTAATTCCCTGGATATTTCCTGATAGGTCTTGTTCTCCAGGTAACCGGTAAAAACTTTCCATTCCAGTGGAGTAAGCATCTCTTCAAGTGTGTTATAGACTTCCTTTACCAGTTCCCTGTTAATAATCTCTTTTTCTGGATCAATCTTGTCATCAGCAATTACTTCCTGAAGTGTCCTGCCGCTATTCTCTTCCCTCCCATACTTGATCTGCCGATCAATGGAGGTAAAAGTGTTAAGGGGAATATGTTTCTGACGATTGGCAGTCTTAACGGCAGAGATAAGGTGGCGATAGACACAGATGTGGGCAAACCCTCTAAAAGAAGCTTCCCGTCCAAACTGATAATCCCGGATTGCCTTGTAGAGGCCTACCAGACCTTCCTGGATGACATCATCCTTGTCCAGCCCCTTTATGTAAAAAACCTTGGCTTTGGAGTACACTATGTCCACGTGTTTTTTCAGCAGGTATTCCATAGCTTCCCCGTTTCCAACCTGGGCCATCCTGATGATCTCATCTTCGTGTAGACCAACAAAGCTGCTCCTCATATAACCCCCACCTTAACTATTTATTTTTGTCCTATCAGTATACCACAATCTGGACTAGCGGTCAAAACCCAACTCACCGCTGTTTTTGCGCTTATATAACAATTTCAGCCCTTTTTTTGCGAAAAAGCCCAAAACTTCAGTAATGAGGGCAAGTTACAACATCATACTTGCCGAAACTGCACTGCTGGCCAATAAATTACTCCTTCGGCAGGAGAATGAAATCGTATCCTGCCTCCCATACTGTTTCAATTATAGCAGGGAGGGCCTGGGCTGTACTGAATTTACAGTGAAGGAGAATGTGAGCCCGGGGAGCCAGCTGTTCACTGATAAGTCCAGTCATATGTTCAGTACCCGGCTTTAAAAAGTCCTGGGGGTTGATATCCCAGAGAATGGTTTCCATACCCAGGTTAGCAGCAATTTTCTCTATCTCTTGATTATAACCGCCATATGGAGGTCTAAAATAGCGGGAATTTATTCCCATAACTTTCTTGAAAGCCTTCTCGGTATAATACAATTCCTTGATCACCTCTTCTGTCTCCAGGGAAGTTAGAAGAGGGTGGGAAAAAGAATGATTGCCAATTTGATGCCCTCTCAAGACGATATCCCGGGCATATTCCGGGTATTCCAGAACATTCTCACCTACCAGGAAGAAAATAGCCTTTACCCCGTAAATATCCAGAGTGTCCAGGATGGATGGTATGGTCTCATTAGGACCATCATCAAAGGACAGGTAAACCCCGGGCACCTGGTCACCCCGGGGAGGGTGCCGGGGAGAAACTCTGACCTGCCTGCTCTCCAGCTCAATGAATCCTTCTTTCCTATCCTCAAACCACTGCCAGTTGACCCCGGATTTAAAGGAAAATTCAGTGGCAGGCACATAGTATATTCCTGCCAGCAAAAGTCCATCAACTGGATTGTCGCCAATATAAATTCTTTTTTCTTCTGCTTCCCAGTAGATGGATATACCCAGGAAATCAGCAACTGCTCTAGCAGGAAGCATGACTTCGTTGTTAACAAAAAAGCTGACGGGTTGCAAAACCCGGCTCTCCTCGCCAGCAATGGCTAAAGTGAAAAAAAGCACTAATAGGATCAGAATTACTATTATTATTCCCCTGTACAAAGTTCACACCTCCAGCTAAAAGTTAAAGGGCAGTTCTCCTCTCACCAGATAGATTACAATATAAACCATGAGCAGGGACAAAAACAGCAGGAGTGAATACTCCAGGCCACTCCAGCTATAAAAAGATTTTCCCCTTTTCCTGCCCCGTAAACTCCTTTTATCATCTTTCTTCTTCAACCACTTCAACATAGGATACGAATTCCTTCCCCACTCCGGCTAGAACTGTGTCCGCAAACCCAGGGCAAATTCTCCCAGACCTTTAGTCCAAAAATCTCTTCTAACACCTGCTTGTATGGCAGTATTGTAGGTAAGGGAATAGTCCAAACCGGCAAAATACATAACCTTAGTATCTCCAAACCGCAAACTCAAACCACCCTTGGCCCGGAAAAAATCAGTAAAAGGCCACTCAGCAAGGACTCCCAGGCTAACACTCCAATCTTTCAAACCTTTGTCCCCGTGAAAACCAACTTTAGCTGCAACATTCTGCCTTTCTGCCAGCCGGAACTTAGCCCCCAGGTCCAGATAATAATCTGTACCTCCTCCATAGATAAAGGCCCCTTCCAGGCCTACTGTCCTGGTTAAACCAAAGTCAGTTCCTATTCTCAGGCCGGAAAAAGTGTCCAACCCCTGAGCATGAAAATGCAGGGCACTGTAACCAGGTCTTATGTTGGCTGTGGTAAAAGCATGAACTGAAAAAGAAAGGCTGAAAATCAACGCCAATACTGCCGCAATAATTACCAGCTTTTTCACCGGATCACTCCCCTTTAGACCAGTTTAATTTAAAATTCGGCAAACAGGAGAGCATTCCTGCAAAAATTACCATTCTAATTGAACACCCACCCTTTTTACTCCCGGTAGTTAAAACCCAGGAGAAGAGAATGACGCAACCTCTCTTCACCAGTAAATTCCCAGGAAGCCCGGTACCTCCCCCTGATTGTGAGAGAATCACCTATCCTCTGCCTGCCTCCCAGTACAAAAGTCCTGCTCCACTGTATCAATCCCGGCTCTTCTGAGTAATTTATTTCCTGGAAATTATATTCTCCTTCCAAACGCAGGCTATCTGTTAAATCCCAGCGGGCTGATATCCCCGGCCGGAAGGACTGATAATCCTTGTGGCCAGCATGGGGGTACTCTTTGTATCTAAACCGGGCCTCCAGCTGTACCCGAAATGAAGGAGATAAAAAATGGACCAGACTCCCGGAAAAATCTACAGTCCTGCTGTCAAAAATTTTCCTGGTATAATAATCATTCAACTGATAGTCCAGGCGAAGGTACCAGTAATCTGATCCCTCCAGTTCTCCTCGATAACGCAGGTAAGCTCGCAAGAAATCATAACCTTCAGTGCATTCACTCTCCAGAGTCATAAGTCGCTCGCCCAGCTCCAGTGAACCACTCCACTGGCCGGCTGAGCAGGTAGGAGTCCAGCATAAAATAAAAGTCAATAATATGATAATGATGGCCAACTAAAACACCTCCAGGGATATGAATTATATGTTAATAAGGGAATATCTTGCCATTTTAGACTTCCCCCTGGCCGGTAAAAATCCTGCTTATTAAAAGGAATTTCCCCAATGGCTAGCGAAGTTACCATAGAATACTTGAACAGGAGGGGATGGTTTTGAAAAAATTAATTCTGCTCCTTATCATGGTTCTGGCCTTGCAAGCTGTACCGGCACAGGCTTGTGCTGGTGCTCGTCCCCTGGGTATGGGTGGGGCCTTTATTGCCCTGGCTGATGATATCAACGCCCTCTACTGGAATCCAGCTGGACTTGTGCAGCTGGAGAGTTTTACAGTTTCCTACTCCAGGAATCTCATCCGGAGAGATGAGGTGAGTCTCGATGACTATGTTGCCCTGGGGGCTCCCTGGGAGCTGGGACAGATTAGGGGAGCCACCGGCCTGAGCTATACCCGTCATTCCCTGCTGAACCTGGAAAGATATTTAACCCACTATTTAAACCTGGGGATGGGGGTAGAACTGGCTCCGGGTTTTTCCAGCGGTGTCAATCTTCGCTACATGTATTTTGAGCAGCAGGACCCCTGTGGGCAGGTTTATGCCCATGGGCATTCCTGGCAGTGTGACCTGGGATTTCACCTTAAAACCTTCCATCCTCTGCAACTGGGTTTACTGGTACAGAATATAAACAGACCGGAGATAAAGTCAGATGATCCAGTGACCAATGGCATCATCCCTATAAATCTCCGGCCAGGTGCTGCTCTTCATCTGTCTCCCCGCTCGGTGATTACTCTGGATGTTTATAATATCCTGGGTAAAGAAAATATTGAAGGACCCCATATAAACCTGGGCTGGGAGCACTGGTGGACTTCAGCCCTAGGCACCAGAGCCGGTTACTATAAAAACAGTATTACGCTGGGCTTCTCCGTTCGTGGCCCTAACAATCGCCTGGATTATTCTTTCGTTGGCGG
>PUNT01000146.1 GCA_003551905.1 Halanaerobiales bacterium | reverse complement strand
TTAGAGATTTACCGAAAAAATCCTGCAAATCCAAAAAACTTCCCTTAATAATAATCGGCATAGTTCAATAATTTTTTAAAGACAGCCAAAAATGATTCGGCTGTGGCCGGCATAATCTTTTATGACCTCCAGATCTCTGAACCCCTCTTTACGGAAACTGGCCAGCACCTCATGGGCCTGGTCAAACCCTATCTCAACCCCGGCATAACCTCCTTTTTTCAGTAACTCTCCTGCCTGTCGCAAAAGAGGCTCATAATATTCCAGGCCATTCTGACCGGCAACCAGAGCCTGCCGGGGCTGGGCTCTTACCTCGGGGGGCAATTCCCCCCAGATGTTCCGGTCAACATAGGGAGGATTGCTGAGAATGCCATCAATCTGACCTTTTCTTTCTTTTACAGGTTGCAGGAGATCTCCGGCCAAAAACTCAATCCTGTCCTGGACCTCATGCCTCCGGGCATTACCTTCAGCCACCTTCAGGACATCTTCATTCTTATCTATGGCCAGGACTTTAGCCCGGGGTAAATTCACTGCCAGGGAGATGGCAATGACACCACTTCCTGTGCCCACGTCCACCAGCATTAATTCCTCTCCCTTAGAAAATATTTCCAGGGCTCTCTCCACCAGATGCTCTGTTTCCGGCCGGGGGATGAGAACTCTTTTATCCACAGAAAAAGGGAGAGACAGAAACTCCTTCTCTCCCGTAATATAGGGCAGAGGTTCTCCCCGGACCCGCCTTCTTATCCTGTCTCTCATGGCATCCTTTTCCTCCGGGGTCAAAGGACGGTCAAATTGCACATAAAGATTAATCCGCTCCAGGCCCAGGACATCCCCCAAAAGCAGTTCTGCCTCCAGGCGGGGATTTGAAATATTGTGGTCCTGCAAGTACCGGGTGGTGAGGTGAAGAATTTCTTTAACTACCAAACGGTCAGCCAAGGCCCACCACCTTCTCCATTTTCTTTTTCTCATCCTCTGCTCTTAGAGCTTCGATTAAAGGTTCAGGATTGCCGTTGAGAACTTCTTCCAACTTGTAAATGGTAAAATTGATCCGATGGTCGGTAATCCTTCCTTGAGGAAAATTGTAGGTGCGGATTCTCTCGCTACGATCCCCACTACCTACCTGAGTCTTCCTGGCCTCATCCAGTTCCGCCTGCTGTTCTGCCTCCAGGCAGTCCTGAATCCTGGCTCGCAATATTTTTAAAGCCCGGGCCCGGTTCTTGTGCTGGGATTTTTCATCCTGACAGGAAGCCACAATGCCAGTAGGTATATGGGTGATGCGCACTGCAGAATCGGTAGTATTGACACTCTGTCCTCCCGGACCGCTGGAGCGAAACGTATCTATCTTCAAGTCAGAAGGATCAATATCTATATCCACTTCTTCCACTTCCGGCAGCACGGCTACTGTGGCAGCAGAAGTGTGGATGCGCCCTCCTGATTCAGTCACCGGAATGCGCTGCACCCGGTGCACGCCACTCTCAAATTTTAAACTGCCATAGGCTCCTTTACCCTCCACCAGGAGCACCACCTCTTTGAAGCCACCAATTTCTGTCTCATTGGAGCTCAAAATCTCGGTGCGCCACCGGTTCTTCTCAGCATACCGGGTATACATGCGTAAAAGATCTCCAGCAAAGAGAGCTGCTTCATCTCCGCCGGTGCCAGCCCGAATTTCAATGATCACATTCTTCTTATCAGCAGGGTCTGCAGGCAGCAAGAGCCGGGGCAGTTCTTCCTGCAGTTGCTCCAGCTCCGGCTCAAGCTCCTCTATTTCCATTTGGGCCAGATCTCTGAGCTCTTCATCACCTGACTCCATAAGTTCCCGGGCTTCATTATAGCGCTTTTTTTTCTCCCGGTACTCCCGGAATTTTAGAGCAACTTCTTTGAGCTCTGACTGCTCCCGGGTAATAGCTCGCAGTTTCTCCTGATCAGCATATATATCCGGATCGGAGAGCTTTTGGGTGAGCTCCTCATATCTTTTCTCCAGTTGTTCTGCTCTATCTTCCCAGCCTTTCAAGTTAAAAGCCTCCTTTTCTATCAATCGTCCAGAATGCCTTTGAGAGCAGTAATTGCCACTTCTATCTGCTCATCAGAAGGTTCCCGGGTAGTGAGAAACTGCATGATCTGTCCTGGTACACTCAGAAGTTTGATTATGGGATTTGGCGAGGGCTTTCCTGCTGCCCGGATAATCTCATAAGCACAACCTGCCACAACCGGCAGTAGCATCATGTGACTGGCCACCCGCTGCAGAAAGGTAGGGCGACCGAATAGAATGGTGAAGAAGAGAACGCTTAAGAGAATAACCAGAAAAATAAAACTTGTTCCACAGCGGGGATGTTTGGTGGAAAAACCCCTCACACTTTCCACATTGAGCTCTTTCCCTGCTTCATAGGTATGCAGAACCTTGTGCTCAGCCCCGTGATTCTGGAAAAAACGCCGGGTATCCGGCAGCAAATTCAAAGCATAGATATATCCTATCAGGGCCAGGACCTTGATGAGACCTTCCAAAAGATTCAACACCACATTGCTCTCTATGAAATTCTGCACCAGCCTGATAATGCCAGCCGGCATAACCACAAATAAGAGCAAAGCCAGCCCAACCCCCAGGATAACTGTCAGGACCATTTCTATAGGCTTGATCTCTTCCTCTTCTCCCAGGGCCATGTTGGCTGAATCGGAAAGGGTCTTAACGCCCAGGAAAAGGGCTTCGAATAAAATTATGACCCCCCGGATAAAGGGTAAATTCAAAACTTTGTATTTTTTTCGCCAGCCGGACAGGGGATACTTCTTAACCTGTATATCTCCTTCAGGCCCCCTGACAGCCATAGCCATCTGATCCGGACCCCTCATCATTACCCCTTCTAAGACAGCCTGACCGCCGTAGGGAATCACTTCTTTGGACATCTGTTCTATCTCCTCTCCCAGGAAAACAAAAAATATAGAAAACAAGGGGCACTCGCCAGAACCGGGGCCTGTGCCCTATCTTTATTATTATAGCATAGATTTTCTGAATTTTAAAATTTCCCACTAACCACAGCAAATCAGTAATTACTCTGGTTTTCTCAATCAATCTGAAGGCTTTTCTCTTGTACTCCAGCAAGCAATGTAAGAATTCTATTTGTCCTTCAACATCTCTTCCAGGGCATCCACTTTCTTTTTCAGCACCATTACCTGAGAAATGGCAAATGCCCCAAAAATAAAGCCCAAAAAACCCAGCGCTTCCAGCTCAAACACCTCCTCCATCCTTTTTTATCCAATCATTATAGCAGAGTTTGTACCTCAAACCACTCATGAGCTAAAGGAACTACACCTTGGATTATGGAGTAATCCGCTAGATAACACTTTACAGAGTCCTTTTGTGTAAATATGTTCACCACACTATAGAGCAATATATGTCCAGTACCATCAATCAAAAAAAATTACCCCCTTCTTTTTGAGGAGAGTAATTTTGCTTTAATCTCTTTTTCTCCCTCGAACCTCATGGCAGTTGCGACAGCGAGCTTCATACACTTCCTGTGCACCCACCATTATTACTGGATCAGTGTAAGCAGCAGGAATTCCTTCAATGAGGCGCTGGGTTCTGGTTCCCAGGCTACCACAACGAACGCAGATGGCGTGAAGCTTGTGAACATATTCAGCCCGGGCCAGTATTTCCGGTACCGGACCGAAGAGCTCACCGCGGAAATCCCGGTCAAGCCCGGCCACAATAACCCGGTGGCCCCGGTCAGCCAGTTCCTCACAAACCCCAACAACAGCCTGGTCAAAAAACTGCAGTTCATCTATGGCTACCACATCAGTATCCCGGTCTACCCGGTTCAGCATTTCCCGGGGATCATCCACAGGGATGGCTTCCACTTTGCTGCCATCATGAGAAGCAACGGTATTGCTGTGAAAGCGGTCATCTATGGTCGGCTTGAATACCTGAACTTTTTGTTTGGCGATCTGGGCCCGGCGCACCCGGCGAATCAACTCCTCACTCTTACCACAGTACATGGGCCCGGCAATAGCTTCTATCCACCCTGAATTCTGTATTATGTACAATTTTACACCCCTTTCCCAGGGCTTAATAAAACAGAAGCAGAGCTATTCTATGCTCTGCTAAGTTTTTAATCTTCTTTTTTTCCGTATTTTTTCTGGAAACGCTCAACGCGTCCACCCTTGATAGCACTACGTTTTTTCCCGGTAAAGAAGGGGTGACACTTGGAACATATCTCCACTCGCATATCCCCCTTGGTGGAACGGGTATGATAAACCTCACCACAGGCACAGGTTATGGTTATTTCCTTAATTTCTGGATGAATCTCTGGTTTCAACTTTGTTACCTCCCTTCCTCCATTTCTGACCCGTATATTATAGCACAACTATTTGTGTATGTAAATGGAGTTAGTTTTCTTCTTCCTCCAGGGCCACAAAACCTCCAATGATGTCCAGGAGCTCATCGGTAATGGCCCCCTGTCGCAGCCGGTGATAGCGACCTTCCAGTTCCCCTTGCCGCTCCTCAATATTTTTCTGTGCCGCCTCCATGGTCATGAGACGGGCGGCATTTTCTGCTGCCAGGGATTCAGCCAGGGCCCGGTAAATGGAAATGAAAAGATACTGCCGGGTCAAAGAGGACAGAAGATCCTGCCAGTCCATGGTAGCAGTGGGAATGGTCCGACCTGGCCATTTTTTTTCTTTCAGGTTTGCAAACCATTCCAGATCCACCGGCCACAGCTTGATATATTTCTGGCTGTAGGAGGCACCCCGGGTGGTATGATTGTAAAAAAGGAATATTTCTTTTAAGTCTTTCTCTGTCCATTTCCTCTCCAGCTCCAGGAAGAGTTCCTGCACCTTGCCGGTTATGGCTTCCACTGAACCTGGCAATTCATAGGTCATCGCCGGAGTGTATCTCTTCTCCTGCAGGGGCCCTAAGAGACGCTGGCCAACTGCCCATACGGAGATGGTTTCCGGATCAGAGGTAAGGCGGTGTATTTGTTCCCGGGTGAAGGAAACAATGACATCATTAAACTGACCGCACATACCCTGATCGGAGCCAAATATTATTAATCCAAGGAGGCCCTCTTTCCCTGGGCCCCGGGAAACCTGCGGAGAAAAATTCTGAAGGAGTATTTGAAAACCCATCTCGATGGTCTGACTGTACTGCTCTAGTGATTGCACAGCCTCTTCATACTGCCGGATGCTTACTGCACTCAGGGCTTTCATGGTCCGGACCACTGAATGGAGATCCTCTGTAGTATTAATCTGACGTTTTAATCCCTCAACTGTTTCCACTGGCTGTTCTTTCCTCCTCCTTCTTATCCCCCAGAGCCTCCTGCAGGGAGGAAATGAGCTCATCCTTCTCTTCCCCGGTCAGAGATTCCCCTCTCTTGATTTTCTCCCCCAGGTGTAACAATTCCTCACCCATGAGTCCCCTAATAATCTCTTCTGCTGCGTCTATCTCCTGCAGGGGCACTTCATCCAGAATCCCCTGGCTCACAGCCAGCAAAACAGCCACCTGCTCCGGAACCGGCAGTGGATGATACTGGGCCTGTTTTAAGGCTTCCCGGACCCGGTAACCCCGATTGAGAGTCTTTCTGGTCTCAGGATCCAGCCGGGTGCCAAACCGGGCAAAGGATTCCAGTTCCACAAACTGAGAATAGCTCAAACGCAGGTTGCCGGCAATATCCTGATAAGCAGGAAGTTGGGTCCTACCTCCCACCCGGGAAACAGAACGACCAATGTCAATAGCCGGCAGAACTCCCTTCTGAAAAAGATCCGGAGAGAGGTAGATCTGGCCATCAGTTATGGAGATTATATTGGTAGGTATATAGGCGGAAACGTTCTGGGCTTCCGTTTCAATTATGGGTAGAGCTGTTAACGAACCCCCACCGTACTCCGGCAGTAAATTGGTGGCCCGCTCCAGGAGGCGGGAATGGATGTAGAATATATCGCCGGGGAATGCTTCCCGTCCCGGCGGGCGGCGGAGCAATAGTGACAGTTCCCGGTAAACCCGGGCATGCCGGGTCAAATCATCATAAACCACCAGAACATCCCGACCTTTCTCCATGAAATATTCAGCCATGGAAGTGGCAGCATAGGGAGCAATATACTGCAGGCCCGGCGGATCTTCTCCCCCGGCCACAACCACAATAGTGTGTTCTGTAGCCCCGTACTCCCGCAAGTCATGGATAAAGCGAGCCACAGCAGCATTTCTCTGCCCGATGCTGCAGTATATGCAGATAACATCCCGGCCCTTCTGATTTATTATGGTATCC
>PUNT01000142.1 GCA_003551905.1 Halanaerobiales bacterium | reverse complement strand
TCACGTTGTGGCCTTGAAGGAATGTAGCTTCCTCTTAATAACCCATGCCTGAGTAAGTCTGCTATCCATTCCGCATCTTTTACATCGGTCTTCCGCCCAGGTACCGCCTTAATGTGGTGAGCATTAACAACCATGACTTCAACTCCTGCTAACTCCAGAAGGTTATAAATGGGTTTCCAGTAAACACCTGTACTCTCCATTGCCACATGGGTACATCCATTCGCGTTAATCCAATCAACAAGCTCCAGAATGTTACCGGTCATCGTGCTAAAAGTCTTGATCACCTTCCCTTTCGGTGTTATGATGCAGGCTGTTATAGTCTTTTTGTGAACATCAAGCCCACAGCACCGCTCATGGATAACTCTCATCTCTATTCCCTTTCTGCGGCATTAATTTGCAGCTGGTGCAGCAATCCGTAGAAGGATATTCTACCCTGCGTGCTTCCAAAATGGGAGCAACATTCCGTGGTGCACCAGATTACTGAGGTCCGTCTATTTATCGGACTCGAAGTACCATAGTTATTCGACCTCATCGCCAGCCGCAGAGATAATATTCAACAAAAGGTCGTTTTCATCCTTCCGATGGTGCCGTAGGCGGCATGATTGTCTATCTACGGGGATGACCTGAATAAGATTTTACTTATGCGTTACTATATGAAATAGGGTAATAACTGTCAAATATAAGAGTGTAGATTATTATAATCTGATAGCAAGACCACCTGGCTATCTTGTTTAATGAATGAAAAATAGTCTGCTCACTAATTCCAGGACCTTTGGCTATTGTACGTGCACCATGGTTCAGCGCATATCCCAAATTGCTTATGGTAAAACTAAGTTCACAGATAAACCACTGGGGAAAAACTTTACCTATGGGAGGATACTAGATGGACAAAACAACAGCATATGATGATGGCTTGGAAAACCCACCCCAACCTTATTGGATGGCATCTACGGAATCCACAGACTATCCTGTTTTAGATAAAGATATTAAAGTGGATGTAGTTATTGTAGGAGGCGGCCTTGTTGGTATCACTGTTGCGTATCTTTTAAAGCAGGAAAAATGTAAGGTTGCGGTTATAGAAGCTGATAGGATTGTTCAAGGAACTACTGGTCATACTACTGCTAAAATAACATCTCAGCACGGTCTCGTATATAGTAAGCTAATAAAGCATTTGGGAAAGGAAAAAGCGCAGCAATATGCAGATGCAAATGAACATGCAATTAACTTTATTGAAGAGTTGATCAATGAGCAGCAGATAGATTGTGATTTTTCAAGACAAGCAGCTTTTATATATACACAATCGGAAAACTATATAAAACAGATAGAAAACGAGGTGGAAGCGGCTTCGAGTCTGGGGATCGAAGCCGCTTATATGGAAAATATACCCCTTTCATTTAAAATAAAAGCAGCTGTACGGTTTGAAAATCAAGCTCAATTTCATCCCCGCAAATATATATTGGCCCTTGCGAAGGATATACCTGGCGATGGCAGCTATATCTTTGAACAAACCAGAGCAATTGATTTTCATGAAAGTAATCCCTGCACTGTAATCACTGAAGAGGAACATAAAGTGATTGCTGAAAAAATGATTATTGCTACCCATTACCCCGCTTATGGAAGCAATGGCTATTACTTTGCTAGGTTGTATCCGGAGAAATCATATGCCCTGGGTATAAGAATTAAAGAAAAATTTCCGGGAGGTATGTATATTACTGCAGAAGACCCCGGCCGATCCTTGCGGGTTACTCCTTATGAGAAAAACGAGGAGCTTATTATAGTGGGGGGAGAACACCATAAGACCGGAGAGGGACCCAATACAAACATACATTATCAGAATCTAATAGAGTTCGCTAAAGATATATATGAATCCCCAGAGTTACTATTCAGATGGTCTACGCAGGATTATACAACCCTGGATGAGGTCCCTTACGTAGGAAATATCACTTCAAAAAGCTCCAACGTATACGTTGCAACAGGTTTTAATAAATGGGGAATGACTAATGGGACAGCTGCTGCTATTTTGCTAAAGGACTTAATTGTCAAAGGTGAAAATCCCTGGGCAACCGTTTATAATCCGGCAAGATATGAATCTGACCCCATGCTCAAAAACATTACAACTACTAACATTAACGTGGCAAAGCATTTAATAGGTGATAAACTAAGACGAATTCCAGAAGACACGGATATAAAATCAGGAGAGGGAAAAGTAATCCTACACGATGGTAAGAAGGTTGGCATATTTAAAGATAAGAAAGGGAAAATCCATGCAGTAATTGCTATTTGCACTCATATGGGATGTGACCTTGCCTGGAATGCAGCAGAACTCTCATGGGACTGCCCATGTCATGGTTCAAGATTTACCTATGAAGGTGATATAATAGAAGGACCTGCCTTAAAATCCCTCAGAACTGATGAAGATAGATTTAATCCGTAAAAGACTATTATCTTTAAGATTTGACCCAACCATATCTTTTTAAACTCCGCTCTATTTAAATCTTTATGGATGAATAACTTCTATGTCAGAAACTGAGGTAAAAGCTTGATCAGTTGTGATTATTTTATTTATTTTATGATTGAACATAACTGCCAGGTGTATCAGGTTACGGGGAGAAAGCTTTTCATAATCTTTTTTACTAAATAAGCTTATAGCTAACACCATGTCCTCATGTTGAATTGGTAAAGCGGCTCCGGTCATAATCGTAGAGAAATAATTAGATAGTTGAATTCCCATTTCTCGCTTTTGGATGTGATAAAAACGATAAAGAATTTCCTGTAGAACTTCTGTATCCGTATATGCTTCAATATTTCCAGCAATAATTTCTTCTAAAATTTCTAAACAATTATTCTTAAATGGATGGTCTTTTCCAGCAGCGTACATTGGTATGTTGGTATCTATAAAGACTTTCATTATTCATTACCCCTGGTAATTTCTTTTTTTATCTGCTCCCATTCGGATACCGGTGCATTTATCTTTGCTATATTTTTTAAAGCTTCTTGTTTGTCCTCAGGTGAGACTTCATACCTTTGCTCAATAGCCTCTCTAACTATATTTGCAACGGATGTTTTCTTTTCAGAAGCTTCCTCTTTAAGCTTCTTTAGTTGTCCCGGGTATAAACGGATTTCCAGTCGTTCTTCAAGTTTTTTGTTCTTCATTCGTAACTACCTTCCGTAAGTATCTTACGGTTATTTCATTATATGTAATTTTGCTTGTCAAGTGAGTCCTTATCAGGAACAGAATTTGTAGTTGTAGCATCAAAAAAATAGATACACTTTTGGATTGTTAGAGCTGAAAGCTAGTGTGGACAGGCTTTCAGGTTCTTTTATTATTTTCCTTATGGTAGGTTTTATTGCTATTTTGTGATTTGCTGTATAAATAGGAAGGACAGTCCATAAAATGGTCGAATGCTGTAATTATAAATATATTATTGGATTCATATAGCAAAGCTGAAAATGGTCTTATGGCACTGCAGGTGGTGACTGACAGGGATGTCCGTTGGTATTCCATTGATTTATTGGAGATGATTTCATGAAATATGAGCAGCATTCATCCAACTGGAATGAACGATTTAAGAAAAATGATGTCCCATGGGAAGACACCGGGCCATGGAGCGGTCTCGTGGATGTTCTAAAGCAATATGTAGAGCCGGGGTCAACAGTCCTGGATACAGGATGTGGATTTGGTGTGAATACAATAGAAATAGCAAAGCATGGCTATCACACAACAGGAGTTGATATTTCCCAACATGCTATCAAGTCTGCGAAAGAGAGAGCTCACCAGCAAGGTGTTGAGTGCTGTTTTGAGGTATCAGATTTCTTAAATTATAGTGGTGTTCGTAGATTTGATTGTGTTTTTGATAGGGGCCTCCTGCATACGTTCTGTGATCAAAGTGGTAGAAAGCAATTTGCCCGTAAGGTTGCAAGCCAGCTGGCTACAAATGGAGTATGGATCAATGTTTCTGGAAACTCTGACAATCCTGATGATCCTGCTGATGTAAAAAAGCACAACTACCCTCGTATCACAGCAACCGAACTCGTTGGTATAGTTGAACCGTTGTTTGAAATTAAGGAGCTTCGAAGTTGTATGTACGGTAGTATCCAGGGTCTCACTGATTTCCGCGCATGGCTAGGGGTTTTCCAGAAACGTGATTGAGGGCTAACAAGGTAGAACGGAAGTGTTCCTGTAGAAGGGTGTTGAGCAAAAATCAAGTGGGGTGCTGCTTATGTGCAGCCAGCAAGGAGGTAGCTATGAGTGAGACCCAAAAAGCCATAAAGGATTATGAAGATCTGATTGAGGAGGACCTTTGGACTCAGGAAATCCCGGGCAAACTCAAAGAGGCCCTGGATACCTATCGCAAGGCTGAAAATGGTCTTATGGCACTGCAGGTGGCTGACAGGGATGCCCGGAGGAGTCAGCAACGAGTGCTGGCGTATTGCTTGATGCGTCAAGGGAACGTCCTGCGCCACCTGGGAAATAAAGAAGAGGCTTCTATGCGTAGTGAACGTTCCATTGCAGCGGCTCGAGCTTGCGGAGACGATATCACCCTGGCCCGGAGCCTTCTGTCCCGTGGTACAGATAAAATTACCCTTGGGGAGGTGCAGCAAGGTTTAGAGCTTCTAGAGGAGGCTCACGTACTTTTCCAGAGCGGTCATAGCCATGATCATCAGCAAGGGCTTGGATGGTACTGGGTCCTGCAGGCGGATCTGGCCAATGCTGGTGTAATAGAGCAGGAACCTGCTGCCATCGTTGAGTTTGCCAATCATGCACTGGAGGTCCTCAAACCTATAGAGAACTGCCCTGGAATTGCTCGCGCTTACGCTGCTCGGGCTCAAGCCCATGAAAAGCTGGGAAATACAGGGGCGGCAGCAGCGGATCGGAAGGAACAGAAGCGATATGAGGTCAAGGTGCAGTCAGGTGAGAGTGACAGCGGCTAATCATGCTGGCGATGCTATGATACCAATTGGTTATTTAAAGATTTCCCTCTAATTTTAATAAAGCTTATCTGGGACTATTGAATTAATTAGCCCCTAAAGGCATTAGGAGAAGGTGTGCTATTATGTCAACCAGGTGCTTTCCAATTAGGGCAGCGGGAATATGTGTCCATGGGCGCCATAGGGTGCCCCTTGTATCAGACTACACTATCAAGGACCGACTGGAGATGTGGGTACCTCCTGGTGGTGTAGTTGAGTCTACAGACAAGTCTGTTGTTGATTGTGTAGGCCGTGAATTTAAAGAGGAGACAGGCTTGACCGTAGAGGTTGGTCAGCTCGCATACGTTCGTGAAGGTGTAGTTCTTCCCGGGGACGACCATCACCTTGAACTGTACTATCTGGTGAGGATCGCTGCCAACCAGGATGAGATCCCGGGAAATTCAATAGATGATAAATTGACAAGGCCTGCTCGATGGTTTACCAGGGATGAACTCCAGGCCGTCAGACTGAACCTTATTGAGTTACGCAATGATTTCTGGGTGGAGTATGAACAGGGGTGGGCAGGAGCGAAGTATCTAGACACGCTGATAATAGAGAGATGATGTGGTTTGGTCTATGGAGCAGAGTCAGCACAAGAATGTTAGGTAGAAAAAGAATATGGAGGGTGGTAATTACCATAAAGAAAATATTTTTACCAGCCCAGGAAAAGAACAGTCGGATGTCAATGCGTGGTGTTCTACTGCTCCTTGGACTCTCAATCGTATCATTTTTATGTGCCCCCTTGTTGATGCCAGAAGGGTATTACTGGATTATGCACACCACCAGTGAATCTGCTGCCCAGGGTACAGAAGGAGCATGGCTGGCCCGGTTGGGTTTTTTGTCTTTTGGGTTTGCTGTTATTTGGCTGTCTTTAGCGTTAAACGATACATGGGCTCGGGGAGCTGTTTGGCTGCATACAGCCTTTGGTGTGTTCATGGTATCAGTAGCCGCTAGACTGTAAAGCTACCCGACCGGCAAATCTGTCTTTGTATTTACCACTGGGGACGTTAGCTGCTACCATATCCTCAGTCTCATATCCAAAAAACTGTTTTTGTCTCCTACGGTAGCTCTTTGGGAAACCGTATTTGTCTGTGTTGCCATCTGACTGGTACCACGGCCTACTGCCCACCAAATGGAAACATATATTCCTTCATATATTCCTTATGAAGCAATGTATTTACTAATTGCATGAAGAAAACTCAACCCTTCTTACAATTGATTCTAAGTTGATCAAAACAGTATAGTTCCATATCGATTCTTTTAGATTTTGATTCAAACTAAATACCCC
>PUNT01000129.1 GCA_003551905.1 Halanaerobiales bacterium | reverse complement strand
GTATTTCCCAGTGCAAGTGGGGACCAGTGGAAAAACCAGTGCTGCCCATTTCTCCGATTTTTTGCCCTCTTTCCACCATCTGGCCCACTTCAACTTCAATCTTGCTCAGGTGGCAGTAGCTTGAAAACAACCCCCCACCATGATCGATAACAATGATTTTGCCGGCAACAAGAAGTTCTTCTGCCAGGGTTACAATGCCCCGGTTAACACTTTTTATTGGAGTTCCTGTGACATTGGCAATGTCGATGCCGGAGTGCCGATTGTTAAAAACGTTGTTTACATAGCGGGCCAGTCCGAATCCAGTGGTCCGGCGACCTGTAGTGGGTTCAATAAACTCATCCCTCCAAAGAGGCAGGAAATTGGACTGAGCATATGCCCTTTGCAACGCTTCCCTATCCCTTGCCCGCCGGGCAATCGTCTCTTTATCATCTTCATCCGGGCGGATGAGGCTCTCGGTCTCATGGGAAACAGTAATATGGCTTTGGCCAAAATTACCGTCCAGGACTTGGATATAATGAGTTATTGTTTTTTCACCTAATTCTAGCTGCAATGGAAATTTCCCTGGATCAGTCCAGTAGGAGACGCCATAAAAAGCAATCCAGCCCATGCCATGAGGGAAAAAATTAAGTCTTGTACCGCGAAAACTGCCCTGGGGCACGAATTGAGTCGTTTCTACCTTTACTGCCAGGAGTTCTCCCTGTTTGATTTCTTCTGAGTTTAAGAACACAGTTCCAGTGCCGGCTTCAACCGGTAGAATCAAACCCATTACCAGCAGTAAAATAAGAAACAATCTGACCATAATTTTCAATCTAGTCACTCTCCTTTTTCCCTACGGTGGCCAGATATATAACCAGTTCTTCTTCTCCATCAATATCCAGGATACTGTTAATTTCTTCATCGAAATAAGCAGCTATAGCACAGACACCACAACCTATAGCTTCTGAAGCCAGATAGAGGTTTTGCCCCACATGGCCAGCATCAAGGAATAGATAGCGATATCCCCGTTCTCCATAACGCCAGTTCATTCGATAGGGGATAGCTGTCCATATGAAAGTGACAGCACTTCGTACAATCATTTCCTGCCCACCACAGGCTTTTGTGATTTGGTCAGCCAGGCTGTCATGGCTTTTTAGCTGTAGTAGAGCATGTTTAAGAGGCTCATATCGATAAAGACCTGAGGTTAGAGATTTGACCCGGTTGATGAGCAGATATGTTTCCAGGGCATGCCGGGCACCAGCAGAGGGCACAGTCCTAAATGTAGCCTGACCTAGATCTCTTTTTATTCCTTGTGTGGCCCAGAGAAGAAAGGTTAACTCTTTTAGGCTTAAAGGACTGGGATGATATTTCCTAATGCTACGCCTTTGTTCTATAGCTGTGATGAGGTCAAAATTCTCCATATTCAAATCCTTGGGTTGAGGCAAAGAAATGGTTTCTTTTGCAGAGACATCTTCCTTGACCAAAGGTGGTTGCTTAACCCCTTTAACCTGATCAGATGGGGACAAATTTTTCAGGTAGGTTTCCTTGATGAATCTAGGGCCAATATTTTTTTTCATTTCAGGCACCTCCAGAATGAACATAAAAATTGGTTTCAGCAATAACTGTTTCTTGTTTTTTGGGCAAAGCCCTTGTTTCTTATAGGTTTAATTCTAGAAAATAAAAAGGGCTGCTCAGCTGAGCGCCCTTATCAGAAAAGCCTACCTGCTTGATCTATTCATCTCATTCAAGCGCAATTCCTCAGCCATCTTTATTCCGGTTAATGTGATTTCCCAGAGGCGGTACTGGTCATCTTTGCGCTTGTTGTACCGCCTGACCAGGCCAAGTGCTTCTAGAGCTGCGCCTGTTTCCAGTTCCAGGGGTAGTCCCATTAAGTAATTGGACCTATTGATGTTGTTTAGATAGGCATCATACAAGCGCATCAGATCACTTTGCTGTTTGGCAGAAAGGACTCGCATCTTGACCTCCCCCCCCCTGTTTTAAGTTTATTGTTAGAGCAAGTCCCAATATGTGTATCTATTAACTGGGAGTGACCTGCTCAGAGAAAACCCAAAATTTAATTGTTAAGGAATTAACACTTTACATTGAAAAAGTAGCCTCCTGATGATAATTATATCACAAAAAAGGCTTTTTGGGAAAAAAATGATGGAAAAAGAAGATCTATGAACATAGTGGGTGGCTGAAAATGAAGGGTCATTTCCTCAAAGGGCATGGGCTGAAATTGTTGAGAGCCCCTTTTTACTGGGGCTCTCAAACAACTTCAGAGTAGTTTGTCCTTAATCCACAGGCCAATTGCCTCTTTTTTCATCTCATCCCAGGAGTTAAATGCGGTATTTTCCTTAATAAACTCTTCCCACTCCATTGATTCAGATGATTTATAGAAGTCTTCGTCTATATCTATATTGCTGTTGGACAGAATGTCGTTAAAGGTTTTGAATTTTGTATGATTTTCCATGAATTTATTGGTGAATATTTCTTTTAGAGGTATGTCTTTGGGATTACTCAGTATTTCCAGGAGCTCAAAGAAGCTGTTAAGTATATTCCTTCCACCATCACCTTTTTCCAGTCCATCAATCCCCATATTCTCCCCCCTGATTAAATAAAATACCTTCTTCTTCCAGTACTAATTTACCCTTTTATACCATTATCTGCAAGTCAATACCCCTGGAAAATAGTTGCGTAAATTGTATGCTTTTAATATTATGAAAAGATTGCTATTAATATCATAGTTTTATATGGCAGTTTCATTCTGGTTTTGGAAGATTAAAATATTTTAACCTTTATTTTGGGTTTTGTCCTGGGAGGGCCCCCTCATTTTTAAGTTTGTTTTGCAATCTATTATTGATGAAGTGCTTCTATTATGGCGAAAGAATTGATATTTCCTTAAAAAATACGATAAAAACACCGATTATATGAAGGAAAGCGGTAATTAATTACTAATATATAGTATGTAGGGTAATAGAAAAAAGGAGAAAAAAAGGATAATTGTGGACAGGAGACAGATTAACATGGAACAGGATATGTACAAACTTAAAAACTATATTGATAGCCTGGAACTGGCTCTTGATCATTTGCCTGTTTTTGTTGGGATATTTGATGGGGAAGGCAAGTGTTTTTATGTTAATTCTGCTGTGAAAGATATTGCTGGTTATGATCCAAAAGAGCTTATTGACCGGCAAATTCTTTTTTTTGTCCACCCTGAGGATATGATGGAGCTAAAAGAATTGCTTGCCAAGGTGGCCAGAACCGGCCTGGAAAGTCAGGCCTGTTTTCGTTTACAGCATAAAAATGGCCATTATGTGCCCTTGGAGTGTGCCATGAAGTGCCAGGCAGAGGGTAGTCTGGAAATAACCATATATGGCAGAATGGCCTATGAGGAGCAGGAAACGCCTGAGAATCTATTTGAAATTCTGGGACAGGCAATTTGTGTTTGGGAACCTCAGCATGATTTTTTAAACTGGTATGGAGTTTCTTCATCTTCTCTCAGGACCATTATTGGAGGTTTACAGACCCGGGAAAACATGCAAAAGCTAATTCACCCTGATGACCAGAATAAAGTTATGGGAGAGCTCTGCAATGCTGTGAGTGATGAGAGTATTATCAATGTGAATTACCGGCTGAAAAATAATGATAACTCTTATGTCTGGGTGAATGAACGGGGTTTTGCTGGAACAAAGGATAAAGTGCCCTATGTACTGTCCGGTATCAGGGAGAATAAAGCCAGTAAAACAACTGCTGCCGATCCTCAACTAGAGAGACTTCGGTGCTATCGGACATCCTTAAAAGCTATGGGTAATATCATGTATGAGTATAAGGTGAATGACAGGTTGATTATTTTAGAGGGAGATTGTTGTTCCCTGCTTGGTTATGGCAGGGAAGGAGCAGTTCTAAACTTTGAAAGCTGGTTGGAGATGATTCATGCCAATTATCAGGCAGATTACATACTTGAACAGGAAAAATGTATTCAGGAGAATTGCCATTTTAACAGTGAATATAGGTTAAAGAGTTCCAATGGTACTTACAGATGGTTAAGGGATTTTGGGGTACCAGTTTTGGGTAGGAATAACAAGGTTGAGCGGATAATTGGCATTATTTCCGATATGACCTCCTGGAAAAATATGGAGCTGGAACTTCAGGGTAATCTGGAAAAGCTAAAAGATGTGGTTAATGGTGCAGTTGAAGCTATCATGCTCACTGTGAAGACCAAGGATCCATTTACTGCAGAACATCAGAGGAGGGTAGCTATCCTGGCTGCAGCCATAGCTGATAAGCTGGGTCTTCCCTATAAAGAGATTGAAGAGATATATATAGCAGGTTTTACCCATGATATAGGGAAAATTTACGTGCCTGGTGATATACTGTCCCGGCCCAGTTCCCTGAGCAATAATGAGTTTAACCTGATCAAAGAGCATCCGATGATTGGCTGCCGTATTCTGCAACAGATTGAGTTTCCCTGGACAGTTGCAGATATAGTCATGCAGCATCATGAGAGAGTAGATGGCTCAGGTTATCCCCGGGGTCTCAAGGGAAGAGAAATATCCTATAAAGCCAGGCTTCTGGCAGTTGCAGATGTCATTGAAGCCATGACCTCCCACCGCCCCTACCGCCCGGCCCTCGGCCTGGAGATGGCTTTTTGTGAAATAGAAGAGAATCAGGACAGTCTTTATGATGGAGATGTAGTGGAAGCCAGTATTGAGGTTGTCTCTAATGATCTGGTCAATGCAGGTTTTTTCTCCAGTTCACAACGGCTCTGAGCCGCCAGTTATCTACAGAAAAACGTGAATTTTCCCCTTGTGCTGTCAGGATCGATATGCTATAATTTAAAAGAACAAACGTTCTGATAAGGGGAATACACATGTCAAAAATTGAGAAGGAAATCAACCATCTGCACCATGCTTTAGCAAATTTGAATCCCAGGCAGTATTCGTCTCGTGCCTGTTATCAGGCCAGCAGGACCAGAAAGATTAACAAAATGCGGCGACTGAAAAAACAGTTAAAAGCTCTCAAATCAGGAGATATTCCTGGTAATTACTGGAAATATGAGCTGAATTCAGGGGATGACCCCTTTTAGATTTTTTGCCTGAAATTTTCTGGATTAGTGTTAAGAAAATAATTTCTCTTATAGGGCTAGAGGTCTAGCCCCAATATTTTTTGCTATACCACCATTGCAGGCAGGAATCTTGCCATAAAAGTTCTATATAAATGGTATGAGTCTATTAAAAGGGGTGATTTTATGAGTAAAATAGCAATTGTTACTGATACCAGCTGTGATCTGCCGGGTAGTTTTTTTGAGCCAGAATACATTTCACGGGCCAGTATGAAGATCCATTTCGGGGAAGAAGAATTTACAGATCAGGTCGATATAAGCCATGATGATTTTTATAATATGATGAAAAAAGACAAAAATGTTTTGCCCAGGACAACCCAGCCACAAGCTCAGGATTTTGTGAAGATATATGAGGAGCTGGGAGAAAAGGGCTATGACACCATATTTTCGCTGCATATATCTTCCAAGATGAGTGGAACAGTACAGGCAGCGAATGTAGCCAAAGATATGGTTGAAGGCCTGGAAGTAATTCCAGTGGACACAAAACAGGTGGGGCCTGCCCTGGGTTTATTTGTTTACCTGTTTCTGCAGCGCCTGGAGAAGGGAGACAGTGTAGAGGAACTGAAAGGACTGGTGGACAAGTTATTGCAGGAAGAATTGATATTTGAAGCTTTTACTGTAAATACCATGGAGTACCTGGTGAAAAATGGTAGGGTGGGTAAGGCTAAAGGCTTTGCTGCCGGCCTCCTGAATATTAAACCCATCCTTACCCTGAAGAACGGGGAAATTACTCCTCTGGATAAAGTAAGGGGAATGAAAGCTCTGGTCCAAAAAATGGCCAGCCTGGGTGTAGAGAAGCTAAAGGATTGTGAAAAACCGATTCTTTTCCTCACCTGGGGATTCAATGAGATGGAAGAGCATGTGGAAGAAATAAAAACGACCATTGAAGAAGAGCTTGATAGAGAGATAAAAATATTACGTAGCCGTCTGGCTCCTACCATTTCCTGTCATAGTGGTCCGGAAGTTTTCTCTATCACAACAGTTGAGGAAAGTTTTTTGCTTAATTTACACAAATAGGAAGGATTTTTTGAACAAACATAGAAAAACCAATATTAGAGTTAAAATACAAGGAGGTGTACATTTGTGAAAGTACTTAAGTTAGTAGGAGTTGTTCTTACTGTTGCCCTTCTTTTTACTGCAGTAACTCCAGCAATCCAAGCCAGCCAGGTAGAACCAGCATTCCT
>PUNT01000230.1 GCA_003551905.1 Halanaerobiales bacterium | reverse complement strand
CCTCCCTTTCTGCTTCAATGGTATCCCACCAGAGCTGAGCTTCACCCAGAAAAACATAGATGTCCACCCAGGTCCGGTAGAGATCCAGACGAGCCTTGAGAATGTCCAGCAAAATTTTCTCCCAGGCCAGCTCCAGACCTTCCATGCTTCTACTGGTAATGAGGCCCCGTTCGTAACGAAGCCGGCCGGCTTCATAATCCTGCTCCCTCCCCCGGGCTTCATCGTGAAGTCTCTCCAGCCCATTCTGGAGAGATTCTATCTGTTTGTAGTAATTTTCTACCTGACCGGCCAGTTGAGTCTTCCTTCCTGCAATCTGCATCTTTAACTTATCCAGCTGCAGCTTCAGTATTTCCATCTCAACAGCAGGAGTAAAGTAGGGATCCCTAACTTCTAGGGCATTTTCCTTGCTCTCTCTGTCCTGCTTTAAACTTGTGAGCTGTTTATCCTTCTCCCAGGCTAAATTCAGGGCTTCCTCCTGGGATATAATGCCCTGGGGAAAATCCAGGTCCTGATAATCTGCAGCTGCCGGCAGCTCAGAAAAAAGATCCTGCCAGCCAGTAATGAGCTCAGCAAGGGTCTTCTCCTGCCGGGCCAGGGTTCCTTTTGCCTCCAGGTACTGACCTTTCTTTTCATCTAACTCTCTCTCTCTGATCAAACCCAGGTCATACTTGAGTTGAGCTGCCTGCAGTTCCGCGGCAATATTTTCTAAGGTCAGCTGCTGTTCCTGCAAGGCAAAACTATTAATAATAATCTCCACCCGGAGCTCCTGAATCTCCTGCCAGCAACCCAGATATATGAGGAGAAGATCTGCCTCCAGCTCTTTGAGCATTTCAATGCCCTCATCCTCACCCATAATGCCGGCTCTTATCTGCTTTTTAAGGATTTCCAGGTCCACAAGTTTCCCCTGCATATCCGGGCTTTCCTCCACCATTGTCTGCAGGAGAGCTCCGGGATCATCCCAGGCAGAAACACCTAACCCCCATACACACAAGAGCAATAAAACTGTTGTGAGTTTCAATAACATCACTACCTACCGCCTTCCTCCTGGGGCAACAGGGTGGGGTCAAAACGGTGGGCTATGGGACTGTCAAGGACTATTCCCCCGTCCTGCAGGCGGATAAGCCTTTTTCCCCAGGAACCCACCCTGGGGTTATGAGTGACAATTATCAGGGCTACTTCCTGTTCATGGAGGTTTCTGAATATTTCTAAGATCTCTTCTTCCTGGGAAGAGGCCAGGTTTCCTGTGGGCTCATCGGCCAGGATTAGATCCGGGTCGTTGGCCAGGGCCCGGGCCACAGCTACTCTTTGATTTTCTCCGCCGGAAAGCTGGGAAGGAAAATGATTCAACCTGTGAGTCATATCAACCATCTCCAGAAGCTCTAACCCTTTCTCTCGACGCTCACCGGGAGGTTTACCAGCCAGAACCAGAGGCATGGTCACATTTTCCAGGGCAGTCAGTTCGGGGAAGAGATTATAGCTTTGAAAAACAAAACCAAAATGCTCATTGCGTATACGGGAGAGTTCCCGGTCTGAGAGATCCACAATATTGATATCCTCCAGGAAATAATCTCCCTCCGATGGTGAATCCAGGGCTCCCAGTATATGCAAAAGTGTGGATTTTCCTGAACCAGAAGGTCCCATCACTGCCAGGAACTCATCCCTTTTTAGTTTTAGATTTATATCAACCAGAGCGTTAACCGGTGAAGCTCCAGTTGAATAGGATTTACTGATATTTTTTAGTTCAATCACCGCACTCTTCCCCCTTCTGGATTGATCTCAATTTCTTTAAACTCCTTGAAATCCTCGTAACTACTGGTAATTATCCTCTCACCCAGCTCCAGCCCTCTTTCCACCTCTATATAGTTACCTTCAGTCATGCCGAAGAAGACATCTCGCTGATAAGCTCTGTCGTCATCAATCACATAGACAAAAAGCCGCTCACCACTCACTAAATAGGGACCCCGGGGCAGAGATAAAAGTCCGGGCCGGTGCCCTACCCTTATGGAGGCATTAGCTTTAATGTTGGCCCGCAGATCATCCTGCTTCTCTGGTTTGAGAATAACCTCCACCGTATTGCCATCATCTCCTACCAGGGGAGAAACATATTCAACCACTGATGGGACATCGCCAGTGAGGCCCTGGAGTAAGGCGAACTGCCCTGCTTCCACCAGTCCGCTGTCCTGCACGTCAATCTCACCTTTATAGAAGACACCATCATCACCAATAAATTTAGCCAGGAAAGTTCCCTGATTTACTGATCTGCCTCCTTCAACTTCAATGGAGGCCAGATAGCCAGAGGCTGGTGCTAATATTTCTCCCTGCTCCAGGAGATCCTCTAAAACATCTATCTGCTCCTGCAGGCTCACAACAGTACTTTCAACCTGATTGAGCCGGGCTTCATTCTGCAGCTCTTTAATCTCCCAGCGCAGGTGAAATTGTTCCAGCTCAAACTCAGCCCGTTCCAGCTGATCCCGGGCTGTTTCCAGCTCCCTGCGGGTAATTAATTCCAGCTCATAGAGCTCTTCTTGCAACTCCAGATTCTCCTGGGCTTCAACCAGGTCTGCTTTGGCCCGGGCCATCTCCCGGTTGTTCTGAAGAGCCTCCAGGTTCAATTCCATTTCAATACGTTTGAGATCTCGCAGACCGGTTTCCAGGTCCCTTCGAGCTTCCTCCAGGTCTTCCTGCAGTTGATTGCTGGATAACACGGCCAGGACCTGGCCAGATCCCACCATCTCGCCAATCCCAACCTGCCAGTCCTGAACATAGCCGGCAAATGGTGCTTCCAGCCGGTATTCAGACCGGGGCAGTAGTGTTCCCTGACTCAACACCCAGCTGTAGAAATCTCTATTTTCCACCTCTGCATAGGTAAATACTCCCAGGCGGAAAGTTTCTTCTTCCGGCCAGAAAAAATAGTAGGAAAAAGCAACCACACCCAGGAGTATCAAAAGCACAAACACCAAAAGCTGCAGTTGCCTTCTCTGTCCGGCTGTTCGCCGGGGCTTCTCCCTGACAATGGATTTTTTTTCCACACTTATTCCCCCCTACTGCTCCCGCAAAGCCTCCACTGGTGACAGGGAAGCAGCTTGCAGAGCAGGATAAAAGCCAAAGATGTTACCCATGAGTACTGCTACACCCAGGGAAAAAATGATGGTAAAACCAGCCACCCCTGTTTCAACTGGCACCGGCACCGAAAGGAGAGCCCGTGGTCCGGTGAAAAAAATACTCTGCATATTCAAACCAATGATCAGACCCAGTATCCCACCAGCCAGGGAATAGAGTGAAGATTCGGTGAGGATCTGCAGCATGATTCCTCTTTTACTGGTACCCAGGGCCCGGCGCAGGCCGATCTCATTATCCCTCTCCACCACGTTAACCATGGTAATGCTGAATATGCTGATGCAGGATACCACCAGGGCAATAAAACCAAATACGCCCAGGAAAATGCTGAACTGTCTCACCATTCCCAGCTCCATCTCCAGAGATGGACCAAAAGGATTCAATGTCAGTCGCCCTTCCCGGCCCGGCAACAGAGCATCCAGCCTTTCCAGGGCCATATCTATTGTTAAACCAGAAGGCATTTGAACCAGAAACTGATGGAAAAAACTCTGGCGGTCACCATCAGGCCTTCTGGTATAGGGTACCAGGGAATAGTACTGCTCCTGATAGCCATGCTGAAAATCCCGGTGCTCATAAACCCCAACTATGGTATATGTTTCACTTCTCTGCCCTACTTCTGGTGCAAACATACGGGAATGGGAAACATTTACCGTTTCACCTAAAGCCTCTTCATCACTGCCAAACAAGGATCTGGCAACCTGGGAGTGCATGAGCATTATACTCCGGCCAGCTTCAACATCCTCCGGAGCAAAGAAATCACCGGCCAGGAGACGAAACCCTTCCATGTACGGGAGATCAACGTCGCAAGCTGCCATGCTATAAAGGCCAAAAAAATTCCCCCGGGCCTCTAAAAGCATGTTGTGGCTGTTCTGTACAGGAGATATATATTGAAAGATCCCTGCCTCCCTGATTTTACGATACTCATCAATGCTAATAGGCCGTATAACTTCTTCCCGGACACTGGTTACGGTTGCCCTTCCTTCACCAGGTGCCCTTTCCTCTGGCTGGGGATATCTAATCTCCAAACGTAGCTGTTTTTGAGTCCCTTCATGCCTTTCCCGGACCGCCTCTGTCATCTGCAGGTTCAGGTTAATAATTACTGCCACAATGGCAACGCCCAGGGCCACCTGGAGTATTGTTAAGAAACTGCGCAGAGGTCTCTTGCCCATGACTCGCAAGGCAAATCTTACCGATGATAAAAACATCATAATTCCCCCTCAATCTGTACGCAGCGTATCTGCCGGGTTAATTTTTGCTGCCTGATAGGCAGGATAGAGCCCAAATAAGAGGGTTGCTAAAATAGCAATACCAATCCCGCTAACAGCAACTGTCCAGGTGGGAGCCTGAAAAGGTATTGCCAGGACAGATCTAATGATACCAAATACTGCAAAGGAAAGGAGAACACCCAGTATTCCCCCGGATAAACCAAGAAAGAGAGCCTCTCCCAGGTACTGGCTGAAGATGGTCCTGCGCCGGGCTCCCAGGGCTATGTTCAAGCCTATGCTCCGGGTCTGCCGTAAAACTCTGGCCATCATGAGATTGAGTATATTCAATGCTGCCACCAAAAGGGCAATACCTGCCAGGGTTCCCAGGGTAAAAATCATCTGCCAGGATTCCCCCTGTCCTGCCATGGTAAGGGGGGAGCGAACCCGAAATCCCAGTCCGTGGACGGGTTTTAATATTTCCTCTATCCGCCTGGTTATATAACCTGTCTGGCCCTCTTCAACAGGGGCTACCTGAATCCTGCTGAGCCTTACCTGGAAAGTGCTGCTGCTCCTATCTGGAAGCAAACCAAGGCTTCTCTGCATGGCGGTGTTAAAAGGGATATAGGCCATGCGGCTGATTTCCCGACCCATGCCAACTCCATCTACATATTCATTGGGATCAATATCTGGTGTTTTGAGAATACCTATGACCTCCAGCTGGGGAATTATGCCCACGCTGAAGACCTGGCCCAGGGGATCCTCATCAGGAAATAAAATTCTAGCCATTTCTTCACCCAGGACCATAACCGGCCTGTTTTCCTGAACATCCCGGCTGTTAATTAATCTCCCCCGGCTGACTTCCCAGCCCATCATGTCAAAAAAACCCGGGGTAAGACTCAAGTAACTAAAATCAAAGTCCATATTCTGGTCTCGATAACCACCCCGTTGCAGGGCATAAACATGTGCTTCGCCGGCCAGCTCTTCTTCCAGGAGAAAAACATCAGAAAGGGACAGCTGCCCCGGCTCTCCTGCCAGTTCTCCCAAGGGTACTATGGGAACGATTCTCCCATCCTGGAAAAAATCTTCAAAGGATACTTGATAGGGAACAATTGTGAGAATATTGCGGGGTGTGTAAACCGGCGACCGGATACCGGCATAAAATCCAGTGGTTGCAGATATAATCCCTATACCCAGACCAATGGCCAGTATAATCAATATAGATTCCAAAAGTCGTCTCCTGCTCCGGCGCCAGGCCAGAAAAATATAGTCAGCCAACCGCAAAGATCCCGCCTCCCTTCTATATATAAAGAGCCATTCTTCAAGCGAATGGCTCTTTATATACCATTTACCATCGCTCAATTCCTTTTTTGATAATTAGGACCAACCCCTGTGCTGCAACTGAGCTCCATTATTCAGGTAAATAGATTACCCAGTATATATTTCCCCGGGCCCATGTCAATTCCCTTTTTCCATTTCCCGGGACCTCTAGCCGTGAAAAAAAGCTTGGAGGAAAGCTTAACAGTAAAATTACTAATCTAAGTCCCTTTTGCTAGCGCCGTGGAGGTAGATAGTGAATGGGGTTGACAGTCCGGTCATTGTGGTGAATCTCAAAATGCAGATGAGGTCCTGTGGAGCGGCCGGTATTGCCGGAATAGGCTATGACCTGACCCTGATAAACAAACTGTCCCCTCCGGACTAAAAGAGTTTGATTATGGGCATAGCGGGTCATAACCCCACTGCCATGGTCGATGTCCACCACGTTGCCATAAGAACCATACCAGCCACTGAAAACCACCCGGCCACACTTGGCTGCAACCACAGGGGTACCAGTACTTACAGCTATATCTATTCCGTGATGGAAGCCACCCCAACGTGGTCCATAACGAGAAGAAATATAACCGCCCTGTACCGGCCACACGAAGGAATCCAGGGAACCTCCCCGGTCAGCAAAATCCAGGGGCTGAGCTCCAGGTATTACCAATTCATCGCCAGCTGCAATACTGTCAGGGTCAAGACCCCAGTTGGTCT
>PUNT01000093.1 GCA_003551905.1 Halanaerobiales bacterium | reverse complement strand
ATGCCACTTCCCCTGAGATATCAACCTTTTAATTGTTTGAATATAAAAACATGGGGGGTTGAAATACCCCCCATGTTTCATTTAATCCGACATCCCATTTAGGCAACTTCATTAGGGTCGATGCCAGCCGCGACCAAAGCAGCCTCAAGCTTGGTGGCACGGCTGGGATTCTTGGTCTTGGCCTTGGCCCGATCAAGCGCCTTCTTCACCTCAGGCAGATGATGAACCTGATGGACATCAGAAGTCGCAACCCGACGAGTATTTCCGTCGTATTCACCGTCAACACCGCGAGTGTTGATCAACACAGTGACCTTGTTGGACTTCGGATCACGCTCAGCCGAACCAGGGACGATCTTATCACCATGCTTGGTGATGGCAACCGCCTCGGCCTGGGCGAGCTTCAGGCTTTCGAGATCCTGGGTGGGAGTCTCCTGAGCGGGAGCTTCGGTGGTGGACTTGGACTTGCGATTCTTGGTGCTCATGTTACCTCCTTATGGTAAGAGCGTTAAAAAATGGTGGGGAGCATCCCCTCCGATACTACTCCGTAACAATGCTGGTTAGGCCGTTAAAGGACCATTCGCGACTTAATTGATTCTTCCACCGTTTGTTTCTAACGAACAACGGTAAAGATTACCCTATGGAATTCTATGTGTTCTCCATTTTCTTCAATAAATAATTGTATCATAAACGCATCATCTATTGTGGTCACATTTGTAATGACAAATCTTGATGTATTATTTGTAAAGTTAATTATATTACCAATCTCACCGCGATTGTCGCGAAACACAATAACATTTTCGACTTCAAATGATTCACCCACAATAGTAATTGTAGTGGCCCGAACTCTTGCGACTTCCTCCACATTGAATTCCCAAGTTTTTCCACCATCAGACGATCCACCAATGCTCTCCCAAATACCTCGTAGAGCAGGATCAACAGACATTCTGGTTTCAATAATTTCAAGTGCCGAAACTGTTGTACAAACGATGGTGAATAAAAGGATGGTGCTGAGAATCTTCATGATATTCCCTTTCATAGGAATTAGGCTAAAATATCGTTTTTAACAAATCTACTAACCAATCTGGCTTTACCTTTAATGTGTCTATGCTTTCTTAGCATTCTTTGGAATGCTCTAAATGATCTACATGTGGCTATGCTAGAAGCACCATAAATTTTCACTAATTTTTTATATTCATCGGAAAATAAATCTAACCATTTCTTTTCTTCTTCAATCCACATATGGCCTTCGACTTCAACACCAAAGAATTGGTGCTTGATTCTCTGACCTTTAGGTGCCATATATTTCATAAAATGCTCTATATAATTATCGGGGTGATAGGATTCGAACCTACGACCTCTTGGATCCAAACCAAGCGCTCTAGCCAAACTGAGCTACACCCCGAATTGTGTTCTTGTTCAGAACCGGAACCCACAAGATTCCTAATGGAAGAAAGTGCATACCCATTCTTCACAGGTACAGATCGTCAAAGATTTCCTTGGCGTCGGGGACATTTCTCACCAACCACTCGCTGATATTCCCTCTCCATGACCCTTCTACTGCCATGGACTTCACGCGACTGACCAGAGTAGCCTTCTCCTCCTGTGTCAATCGCCTGGCACGAAGAATCATTGAGACGCCCCAATCGCTGATTCTATTTGGGTCGTTGTATCCGCTGCTATCCATTGTCATCCCTCTTCTGGTAAGGTGTCCATAAATGCCTCGTCTAGGACTCGAACCTAGGACCCACTGGTTAAAAGCCAGTTGCTCTACCATCTGAGCTAACGAGGCTAATCAATTGTCAATGAACTTATTTATAATGTAGACTACAAATTATCTATATATCTCTTGCCAATTTTGATCCAACCTTCCTCTGAATCCGGTGGATTTGGAACTTCAATATCAGTAATTGAAGTCACATAGGAATCAGAACCTCTTACGACTTTAAATATATCAATGCCGTATTGAGTAGAATCAAGTTTAAATCCTTGATAATTGATTTCCATGATTATCCTTTCTTGACTGAGGAAAGGTCTAACTTCAGGGTGGACCCATTGCCCACTTGAACGACATCAGCCATGGCAGCATCCCGGAAAGTTTCGCCAGGGGTATGGTACATTCGTGACGAGGATGCTATTGTTGACCACGGGAACGATGGCCAGTTTGGTGTCGTACAGCACGCCATCCTGAATGGAGTTGTCGGACCCACGGACTTCGATGGTCAGGGGCTTACCGTCTTTCTTCTCGGCAGCTATTTCCATGCAGCACTTACCGTCTTCGGCAATAAAGCGGATGACCTTACCGATAGGCACCGAGACCACATCTTCATCGGTCATCGGGTGACCGACCTGAACATGGGGATTTTGCTTATTTTTTTCAGGCATGGGATGCCTCCTTTGACAATTCCGACCGACCAATGCTATAGCGGGAGCAGGACTCGAACCTGCGACCTCTGGGGTATGAACCCAGCGAGCTACCAACTGCTCCATCCCGCAAGATGTATTATATTGTAATGATTAATCTTGTCAATTGCGTGCTATTGTCTCCGTCGCCCCCTGGTGGCGGCGTTGCTTAGATTATTAAGAATTATTCAGAATTTCATTAACATGGATCATTGTCTTCAAAACAGAATTATGAATCAATTCTGCTTTGTTCTTATTAGGGCCAATATATAAGATTCGATCCTTCTTCATACCACCTGCAAATTGTATGAGAATAGTTCTCATATAATCATGCTTATGCATTGCAGGTTCACCAGAATTAGCACCAAGTTCAACAATATAAATTGTTTCTTTCAATTCAATATTGTCTAGACATTCAATAATATCTATTAAAGCTTTTTGGTCAGATTCAATCATCTTATACTCCTTCTAAGACACCAACCGCAAGTTGGTCCACTCATTCATGCCTTCGAACCAGTCGTCTTCGTTATAGGCTTGCCAGCTATCAGATCGATCGCGATTGACCTCTTCTAATATCTGGCTCACTGTGAGCCACTGGTATTCTCTGGTTTCAATATTCTTAACGCAGTATTTTTCATCTTGTGGTCGAGCATGATGATGCTGTGTACTCATCCTATTTTATCTCCTTGATCTGGTATCATATCTGTTCAACAAACTCATACATTCACTCAATTTCTTTCAGCATCGACAGAAGAATTTGTATCTGTGATAAAATCATTCAATAGCCTATTTGTAAATTCACTTGGTTCTACAACTTTAATATTCCTAAGAATATTCAAATCTTCATTTTCATAATCTTTGCCAATTATTCCAATATTTATTGTATGTTGTGGCTGAGGCATTGGAGCCTCAATACCATTAATCGCACAGACAGCAAGACTTTTAAACAAGATTTTATAGTGTTCACTACGAACACCAAAGTTTGTGTTCATGCGTTCTACTGATTTTGCCAAATCAGGCATGAGATTAATACAATAATATTTGCGATATTGTTCTGCTTCAATATGAAACCACTCATCTGGTTTACCTTCACACCAATATAACAAATGTTCATAAACTTCTTTGGCTTTATCACAAACAATTGCTGGTCTAATATGGTCATCATCTTTCCACCACAGACAGCCATAAATTTCAACATCCTGGCTTTCATGAAAAGATTTAATAAGATTTAGAGTATCATTGATTGGCACCACGGCATAACCAGCATTAGCATAAAATAATGGTTTGTAGCTTATAATAACTGATTCATCCATGGGTTCGCTCCTGTTTCCATCAAGGAAATTAACTCATTGCATAACGTGGGCGAAAGCCATCTGTAAATTTATAATTTTTACGATCCCAATGCCTGTGGATACCAGCCAAATCATGACCAATACTGCCAACACTATTATTTTGCAAATCGTCAAACATGCGCCTCAAATCCAAAGGATAAACGCTATGACAACAAATGATGTCCATTTCTAGTGATAGAATGTCAACATGTTTATTAACAGGAATTACGCCTGATTCAATAATTTTATTAATAAGGCCAATGTCTTCATTGGATGTTGCTCGCAGGATTTGAATAAAATTATTCATTGTATCCCTTTTATATGGTTAATGGTTTTTATTCTTTATACACACTCATGTAAAGATACCCATGACTTCCACCGCATGTGTATACTACTTGGTATCCAGAAATTTCATCCTCATACAATTCTTTGTCATCACCAAAAAGATGATGAGTTTTATCACGCAAAATCGGTAGTACATTACTATTCATATCAGATGACATATTTTCACGTTCGTTTTCGGTACCTCCATACCATCCTTGGCGATCATGAAGCAACTCAAAGTTACGCCCGAATTCTTTAATAGCCCTAGCTCCCCAAGCAATTTTTGCTGTGGGTGGGACCCTAATCCCCCAAGGGACTTTGATAAGATCTTCGGTAGTGTCCATATTATCTCCTCACCATTCTGTAGCAGTCTCTCTTGATATATTAAGGTTATAAAAATATTATTCGAATAATAATTCAAACTTTACAAAGGTCTTAAAACAGGCACGATAAATTATCAAGAATTTATTTCGGGAATTGTAGAGGAAATAGAAATTGTTAATTTTTAAGTTGGATAAGGTTCACTCACACCTATGATCTACACCATAATATTTATTAATTTGTTCACGCTTATGCATTCTCAACATGTTTAAAGCTTCATATATAATACTATTCAAAAGGAATGTAAAAAGATGTTCTGGAAGAGCTAATTTTAATTTGTGTACTTCAATATATCTCTTGCCAGATAACCAATTATGAAATTGATTTTTATAAGTTGCAGGATCAATATAACTAATTAATGATTGGACTCCCACATCTTCAAAAAAATCTGATACAGCTAGCTGTAATTCTTTCAAAGTTTTATTATTAGTTTTAGGCATATTATTAAAATCGTGTTCATTAAACATTTTTTCTGGCAATGAATAGATTGTATCTTCATTGCCAATTTCACACAAGATTTTATTCAAATCATACTTGTCAATGATCATGCTTTCATCACCCCACCAAATGTATCAATTAAATTGCTGATCTTATCAATCCACCATTCCTCAGACTTTTCAGGCATATCGCAAAGATGGTCGATAACTACATCCCACTCGACGCCACCACAACCAAGATTAGTGTTTTGTGCCAGAAAACATGCGACAGAATAAGAAGTACATTGGAACAAATATTCAAGGTTTGCACGAGAATGATCCCATGAATGGGCGTTTGTGGGATATGAAACATGGTTCTGAGCGTACATGCATAGCCTTGCTAAAATAACGAAGATCACATTTAGTATCCATAATTTTATTCCTTGTTGTTTTCGTCAACTAACGATTTCAAAGCTTCTAAGCTTGGCCCTCCCGGTAAGCAAGTCGCGCTTACAATCCTCACACACGGCAACCAGTCGCCCGTAACTATCCTCCGCGTTGCAGTTGCCAGCGGGGTTCGGGCATTCACAGCACGCGCACTTCGGGGCGTCTGCCATGATGTCGGCGTGCATGTCGCGAGCCATTTCGTCGTATCGTTCGTCAGGCATGGTTAGCTCCTTTCGTGTGGTCCAGGCCAATTAAATCCAGATCCCCTAGATACATGCGACAGAATAAGAAGTACATTGTAATAAATATTCAAGGTTTGCGCTGGCCGATCTTTTTACCATATTCAAAATGTCTTTTTGCAGACTCACTGTTCTGCAGTGGGCCAAAACGGTCAACCCTGCTATATGTTTTGGTATAACCACGCTTAAGACTAAATGCATCCGCTTCTTCGGTAGTGTCAAATTGCTTACCGTTATGATCACCATAACGAATCTTATATGGGTTATGAGAAATCACCTTGAATACTGATAAAATCACACCCTTAATTCCAGTGCCTGAGGTAGTACTCACGCACCATTCACCGTTAGTCACAGTCTTCATGGTTATACTCTCCCTGCGGGTTGGTTCGTGGGCCTGCGGCCCCCCGCCGCCCCCTGGTAGCGGGGCGGGTCAGGAGATTAAGAGATCATTCATGTTGGGAGTTAGGTCTGTTATACCTATTCAACATTATATCTATTCAACATCTCTAGTACGGTGGCATACTTGCACTCAATCGCATAGTGATCCACTAGGACTACACAGTTCGGGTGGGCACCACGAAGGCATAAATTTTGCCAGTCGAAGTTTCCAAGACTTCCGTCAGTCTCAAATTTTATACCTAACTGTTGTGCTTCTTCTCCAGCCATAACTTCAAGATCATGTAGGTGACGCCCGTTCGCCGCCACGACATAAACGGCTCGACCTTGGCGTGCTAATTCTTTAGCGTGGTTAAGCATACGAGTTGTTCGCCCTATTTGTTTTAGTTCTGTATTCATAATTGGTTCCTTTAATGGTGGCAGCTTAACCATTCGACCGGGGGTATTCAGGAGACTAAGACAACCGATTCAGACTGTTAT
>PUNT01000022.1 GCA_003551905.1 Halanaerobiales bacterium | reverse complement strand
TTTTTTCCCTGGGAGTTATAATGCTCCTCATAATAGTTCTGGGCAATGGATTTTCAGCTTTTTCTACCTGGCTCAAGCTGACCTTTGTCTGGCGAAAGAATCACAGCCTTTCCCGGCGCCTGCTACAACGCTATCTTTCCCATCCCTACTCCTATTTTCTCCAAAAACACACTGCAGATCTGAGCAAGAATATCCTCACAGAAATCAACCTTCTTACCAACGGCTTCTTGATTCCCCTCATGAACCTTACTGCTAAAAGCGTTATGACAATACTGATTCTCCTTACCCTCATTGCTGTAGAACCGGTTATCAGTATTTTTGCTGTTATTCTTCTGGGCGGAGCTTACAGCCTGATTTATTTAAGCTATCACCGCAAACTGGGGAAAAGGGGTAGAGCCCGGCTTTTAGCCAACAAGGAAAGGTACAAAACAGCAGGAGATGCTCTGGGTAGCATTAAAGAGGTAAAGGTAACCGGCCGGGAATACTTTTTCCTGCAGAGGTATGCCCGGGCTTCCCATGAGTTTTCCCGGCAGCAGGCCTGGAGTTCCATAGTTGGGCAGATTCCCCGCTATGCTCTGGAAACCCTGGCTTTTGGCAGTGTAGTGATTTTGATTCTCATACTTCTATACCTGGAGCGGGGTCTAGATCAAATTGTTCCCCTCATAAGCCTTTATGCCTTTGCTGGTTACCGGCTCATGCCTGCCCTGCAGGAAATTTTTCGGGGATTTACCCAGATTCGCTTTAACAAGGCCACTCTGGACAGAATATACCGGGATTTCCGGGAAAAGGACCTGCTCCATGATAGAGCTATAAAAGCTCGTGAGAAAGTAGCCCCCATGCCATTTCAAAAGGAGATCTGCCTGGAAGGGATCTCCTTCAAATATGCCGGTCAGAAAGAAAAAGCTCTGCATGATGTGAGTTTAACCATAGGGAAGAACACTGCAGTGGCAATTGTCGGTTCTACTGGTGCCGGTAAAACCACCCTGGTGGATATTATCCTGGGGCTCCTTTTTCCTCAGGAGGGACGTATTCTGGTTGACGGAGAGGAAATTGGTCGAGACAATATTCTGTGCTGGCAGAGTATCCTGGGATATGTTCCCCAGTCCATATATCTTTTTGATGAGACAGTAACCCGGAACATTGCCTTTGGAGTTCCTGATGATAAAATAGATGAAGAAAGGGTTAGAGAAGCGGCCAGAATTGCTAATATTCATGACTTCATAGAGAATGATCTTCCCCAGGAGTATGAAACTGAAATAGGGGAGAGGGGAATGAGGCTCAGCGGGGGACAGAGGCAGCGCCTGGGAATAGCCCGGGCCCTCTATAGGGATCCAGAAGTTCTCATACTGGATGAAGCCACAAGTGCTCTGGATAGTATCACTGAAAAGGCAGTTTTAGGCGCCATAGAAAATGTGGCCCGGACCAAAACACTTATAATCATAGCCCACCGGCTCACCACTATTAAAAAATGTCAGGTTATCTACTTTTTAGAGGGAGGAAGGATCTCTGCTAAGGGCAGTTTTGCAGAGCTTATGAGTTCCAGTCCTAAATTTAAAGAACTGGCCAGGGAATATAGTTGACAGAAATTCACCAGAATTAGTAAAATATACTAAAATTGATCTGCAGATAAATCAGGAAAAAAGGTGAGTTGCATGACTCATACTATCCTCCTATATGCTGTGGGGAGTCGTTTATTTTTGTCCTTTCGGCAGTGATGGTGCTGGGTAATATAGATAGGGTTGAGGAAAAGGATGTTACCCATGTTTTCCAGGAGATAAAAAGACTTAATTTTTTTCTAGTTATGGGGGATAATTATGGCTGAAGCCAAGGTCCCGGACCGGGGTGTAGTTCTTACCAAGAAGGAGTATACCAGAGGAGAAATCAGGAAAAAGGTTGTACTCCTGGCCTGGCCTGCTATTGTTGAGATGTTCTTGATGACTTTCAAGCAAATAGTTGATACAGCAATGGTAGGCAGACTGGGTGAGGAAGCAGTTGCTGCAGTGGGCCTGGCCATGTCGCCTATGTTCTTATTCATGGGCTTTTTTGCTGCTATAGGGGTGGGTTCTACAGCCCTGGTTGCTCGATTTATAGGTGCCGGGGATAGAGAAGGAGCTAATAGGGCTGGACATCAGTCCCTTCTTCTCAGTGTTGGTTCAGCCATTGTAATATCGGTGCTGCTTTATTTTTTTGCCCGCAATATTATTATTTTTATGGGTGCTGAACCTGATGTAATACCTCTGGGAACAGTATATATGAGAACAGTTAGTGTTGGTCTGGTTTTCCTGTCCAGCACATTTATAATGAGTGCAGTTCTAAGAGGAGCTGGCGATACCCGGTCACCTATGCGGGTCAATGCTGTTGCCAACGTGGCCAATGTAGTTTTAAATTTCTTTCTCATATTCGAATCCCGGACAATTATGCTAGGAGAATTGAGCCTTTTTGTGCCCGGAGCAGGTCTGGGGGTTATGGGGGCAGCCCTGGGTACAGTAATTGCCCGCTCGTTAGGGGGCGTAGCTATCATGATGATTCTCTTTAAGGGTCGATCTGTTGTTCATTTGCAGTTTTCCCGCATATTTGACCTGGATTTTGACCTGATCAGGAGAATTATCCGGGTAGGGATTCCGGCTGCGGTAGAGAGGATGGTCATGAGTTCTGGGCAGGTCATGTTTAACCGGATTGTGGCCAGTTTGGGAACCACAGCCTTTGCTGCTCATCACCTGGCCATTGTAGCTGAATCCATCTCTTATATGCCGGGCTTTGGGTTCTCCATGGCAGCAACAACCCTGGTAGGCCAGGGATTGGGGGCTAAGGACCCGGACCTTTCGGAAAAATGTGCCCGGGAAACCTGGCGATTGGGAACTATGGTTATGAGCTTTATGGGGGTTATATTCTTCTTTTTCCCCCATTATTTTATGAGATTTTTGACCCATGAGGTGGAGGTTATTGCCCTGGGTATAATGTGCCTGCGGATAGTGGCCATAGCTCAGCCTCCTTTTGCCACCGCCCTCATATTTGCCGGTGGTCTCAGAGGTGCAGGGGATACCAAGTTTCCCATGTATGCTACCATAATCGGTGTCTGGATTATTAGACTTAGCCTTTCCATGTTTTTGGGTATCTACATGGGTCTTGGACTCATGGGAATATGGATAGCCATGGCAATAGATCTCTATATGCGGGGAATATTGTTTTACCTGCGTTTCCGGGCTGGAGCCTGGAAGACAATAAAAGTTTGATACTGAAGGAGTTTGCCAGAAAAAAAGAGAAAGAACTATTAAAAGCAGCAGGAGGCTACAGAAGAAATGAAGGCATTAATTAATAAAGTTCTATCTCTCAATTATTGCCGGTTTGCTGACAATCTTCTCATCACCGGATGTTTTGTCTTTGCACTGGGTGTGGCTACTTCCAAGACTGTTTTCACAGTGGGCATGGTAATGGTATTTGTCAGCTGGTTAATCTATTTTATATCTGACAGGAGTTACCGCAAGCTTCCCGCCCGCCGGTACTGGCCTTTTTTATTGCTTCTACTGGTCATAATGATCTCCCGCAATGACTTCTGGTATATACTGGAGAGTCATGTGGGTACCAAGCTTCCCATGGGGATGCTGTTTTTTCTGGTATTGTGGAAAGAGTTGCCCAAACACAAAAAATATCTGAAATTACTCCTGGCATCTGTTATCCTTTCCCTTATAGCCTGTGCAGCAGTGGGTTATCATCAATATTTTAATGATGGTATAAGAAGGGCTGACGGCCTGGTGCGTTTTTCCCTGACCTATGGCAATGTGATGGGTATGGGAGTAGGTTTAGTCCTGCCATTTTTGTTCTGGAGGAATATCCCTTACTGGCAGCGTATTAGTGCAGGAGCTTTGAGTATTTTTTTTGCTGGCGGTGTTCTCATATCCCTTTCCCGGGGAGCAATCCTGGCCCTGGTGGGTACGTTGGGTGCTCTGATGTGTTATCGATCCTGGAAACTTCTGCCGGTTTTTTTGGTCCTCTGCCTCCTGGTATTTTATACTCTACCTCAGAACTATCAGGACCGGATCATGAGCACTGTGGATATAGAAGGCTACCATCAAGCAAGAATAGGTCTGTGGAAAGCTTCAGTTAACATGTTCTTAGATCATCCCATCCGGGGTGTGGGGATGGATAGGTTCCAGGAATATCTGGAAGCTGACTACATGAATGAATATTTGCGAAGCTCTTTTCTGCATCCTCACAATAATTTCTTTCACATGGCAGCTGAATTTGGTATTTTCGGTTTTGTTCTTTTTGTCTACATACTGTACATTCTCCTTGTCAGGTTATATGGGAGATTTAATAATTTCCACCCAGGAAAAGATAACTTTTACCGGGCGGCAATAACCGGAGTTATGGGAGCAGTATTTTTCTTTATTCTCCACGGGCTTACCCACAACAATATACTTGATTACGTGCCGGTACATTTCTTCTGGTTTCTGGTTGCCCTGGGTTTAACTCTTGAACCTCTGGGAACTCCCAAAGGAAATGAGGCAGTATAAAATGGCCCATAAAAATATGGTTTTTCTGAATACCAATTTGGTGTGGGGTGGGGGAGAGAAGTGGACTTTAACTACAGCCAAGGCATTTCAGGATAGAGGTTATAATGTCTGGATTGCCAGCAGAAAAGATAGTTCTCTCCTGCTCAAGGCTAAAGAATCCGGTATTAAGGTAAAGGAAGTCAACCTGTATAACAGTTTGAGCAGCATCAATCCCCTCAAACTCTATTCTTTCAAGAAATTTTTACGGGATAATAAAATTTCTATATTATTTCTCAATCTGTCCCGGGATTTGAAATTTGGAGTTTTGGCCAGTAAACTGGCAGGAACTGAAAAAGTCATTTATCGTAGAGGTATTGCCAGACCCATAAAAAAGAGGTTTTATACTGACTTCATCCTAAACAGGGGTATAACCTACCTGGTTGCCAATTCTCTGGATACCAGGAAAATGATAGAGGCAGAGCTTAACCATATAGACCTGGAGGAGAAATTGTATGTTATTTATAATGGCATAGAGGTTCAGGAGATACCAACACCATCTTTTTCCCTGTATGAGAAATATGGTATATCAGAAAAAGATAAAATACTGCTCAACGTGGGCCGTCTGGATCGGCAAAAAGGACATGATTTGTTGCTGGCCGGCTTAAAAGACTTGAAGAGTAAAACCGATAACTGGATAGCTTTAGTAATTGGAAGTGGTCCGGAAGAAGTGAAAATAAAAAGATTGATAGAAGAATACGGGTTGAGAGAAAAAGTAATTTTGACTGGTTTTGTCCACAACCTAGCAAATTACCTGGTTCAGGGTGATATACTGGTTCATACTGCTCGCTGGGAGGGGTTTGGGTTTGTTCTGGTGGAGGCTATGGCCATGGAGGTACCCGTTGTTGCTGTGGCCGCAAGCAATATTCCTGAAATTGTAATAGATGGTGAAGTAGGTTTACTGGCCAAACCGGAAAATCCCGGAGATCTTGCTGACAAGCTCTATACCATGATAACAGAATCTGAGAAGCGCAAGAAAATGGCCAGAAGAGCCAGGCAACATGTACAGGAAAACTTCTCCCTGCTCAGGATGATTGAAGGATACTCAAAACTTATACATAAGTAAAATAGGGGAAGGGATTTTTCAAAACCTGTTTATATTCATAAACGAAGGGAGATTATCTTGAAAATAAGTGGTTTTTCCATGGTACGAAATGCTACCAAGCTCTACTATCCTATAAAAGAAGCTATTCTTTCTATACTGCCCATATGTGATGAATTTGTAGTAGCCGTTGGAAAAGGAGATCCAGATGACAATACCAGGGCAGAGATAGAAAGCATTGGCAGTAATAAAGTGGAGATTGTTGATACTGTATGGGATATTGAAAATCAGAGAGGTGGCAGAGTTCACGCGGAACAAACCAATATAGCCTTGGAAAGATGCACAGGTGACTGGTGTTTTTATATCCAGGCTGATGAAGTAATTCATGAAAAGTACCTGGCAGTTATCAAGGACAGGTGTCGGGAACTCTTAGATGATGAAGAAGTGGAAGGACTTGTTTTTGATTATAAGCATTTCTGGGGAGATTACTGGCACTACATGATAAGCCACGGCTGGTGCAAAAGAGAGGTCAGGATAATTAAGAATAACAGGGACATAAAATCTTTTAGAAGCGCCCTGGGTTTTAGAAATAACGGGGAGAGGATAAAGGCAGCCCATGCCAATGCAGAGGTATTCCATTATGGTTGGGTTCGGCCTCCAGATTACATGCAGAACAAGAGGAAGGCTTTTCACACCATACACTGGGGTAGAAAAAAGATGAATGAATTCCATAAAAATGAACCAGAAAAATTTGATTACGGGTCTTTAGAAGATCTGCCAGTTTATAGAGGTTCTCATCCTAAAGTAATGAAGAGGTGGGTTGATAAATTCCATTGGGGCGATGAACTCAAATCTCCAGCAAAACATACCAGAAGGGCCAGATACAAGCATGAACG
>PUNT01000148.1 GCA_003551905.1 Halanaerobiales bacterium | reverse complement strand
AGAAGGAGGGGGTACAGGTAAATGGCCGGCGCTGTATTATAAGCCTGCAGGAGGTTAGATTGGGGGAAATGGTGCCGGTCAATGTGGGCTGAAAGATGGCCTCCACCATTTTTTTATCAGAATAGATGATCAGTTCCAGTTAATTGTGTTTACCTGTGAGGTCCTGTTTCCAGGGATATATTAGGAAATTTGAATTATATCGAATTTCATGTTATCCTATTTTTTACATCACCCCATATTGTAAGGGGTGATGTGTACTCAATTTCTTAACAATTCTTCAGGAGGCTTTAGCAATGGAAGAAGATAAATTCAAGGCCAAATTGCCCTACAGGTACAATTACTGGGAACTAATTAAGAAATTTTGCAGTACTTACCTTAACCCCAAGAGAAAAGTATTTTTCAGCGTGCAGGTACTGCACATACTGGCAGCCGGGCTGATCCTGGTTCCCCCGCTGATCTTAAGGGATATAATCGACGTGGCCATACCAGAAAGAGACCTGGGGAACATCATAACCCTTTTCCTCATAGCCCTGGGTGCTTATTTTCTGGAAGCGGGAATTACAGCTGCTAAAGAATACTGGGGGCACGTGGTGGCCCAGGAAATTACCCGGGACATGAGAAATGACCTTTATATTCATTATCAGGATCTCAATATGCGTTTTCATGATAATAAAAAGACCGGTGAGCTCATGTCCAGGGTAATTGATGACCTCAACCGCATGCAGGAGTTTGTTCACCATGGCCCGGAAGCTCTTGTGGGTTCTCTGGCCCTTCTGCTGGGAACAGTAGGTCTCATGATCTATCTGAGCCCTCACCTGACCATGATTAGCTTGATTTTCGTCCCTTTCCTTCTCATCTTTTCCTACGTTCTCTTAAAAAGACTGCACCTTTCTTTCCGCAAGATTCGGGAGAAGAAAGCAGTGATGCATGATCGTCTGGAGGATAACCTGGCAGGTATAAAGATCATAAAAGCTTTTGCCAATGAAGAACTGGAAAAAGAACGATTCTCTGCTACCAATGAGGAGCATAAAGAAGCCCGGATAAAGGCAATAAAATACCTGAGCATACTTTTTCCTGGTTCCCGGTTTCTGAACGCTCTGGGGATACTGGTGGTTATTGGTTATGGCGGTTACATGGTAATTCTGGGCCAAATATCAGCAGGTACAATAGTTGCTTTTTACGGGTTTTTGATGCAGTTCAGAGTTCCCCTGCTGCGCCTGGTGAACATGATGGAGGGGTTGAGCCAGTTTTTTGCCAGTACGGAGCGTTTCTTCTCCCATCTGGAACTTGAACCGGATATTAGAGAGAAATCCCGGAGTACTGCCCGACAGGTCATGGGGCATGTTGAATTTCAGAATGTGCATTTTTCTTATGACGAGGAAGAAGTTCTGAGAGATGTCAGTTTTCAGGTAGCCCCTCAGCAAACTGTGGCTCTGGTAGGGCCCAGTGGGGCCGGCAAGACCAGCATTATCAGGCTCATCCCCCGTCTTTATGATGTTGATTCAGGACAGGTTCTCATAGATGGCATAAACGTTAGGGACTGGAAGATAAGGGATTTAAGGAATTCTATTGCCATGGTAATGCAGGATGATTTTCTCTTTTCCAATAGTGTTACCGAAAACATCGCTTATGGGCGACCCGGGGCAGAACAGGAGGAAATAATTGCTGCGGCCAAAGCAGCTAATGCCCATGAATTTATTGAGGAATTACCCCAGGGCTATGATACACAGGTAGGACAGAGGGGACTAAAGCTATCCGGAGGGCAGAAGCAGAGGATATCATTAGCCAGGGCTTTTCTCAAGAATCCCCGGATATTGATCCTGGATGAAGCCACTTCCTCGGTGGATCTTAAAACAGAAAAGCTTATTCAGGAAGCTATCACCAGAATTACCTCTCAGCGTACAACTTTTATAATAGCTCATCGCCTTTCCACCATAACCAATGCAGGCATGATACTGTTCATCGACCGGGGTAGGGTTAGAGAAATGGGAAGCCATGAAGAGCTCATGGAAAAGGCAGGCAGCTATTATGAATTCTACCGGATGCAGTTTGAGAAAGAAAAATCAGTGACCAAGATATCTCAAGAAGTTGACTGGACCGGGTAAAACCGGTCCTTTTTCTATGGCCTGCAGGATATTTAGATGCTGCATTGAATAATAAAGGATTAAGTAGCTTGAGGAAAGTGGGAGGGGGTAGGAATAATTGAATAGATTTGTAGAGGCCATTGAGAAAAAAACCCTGATTGCTGATGGAGCTATGGGTACACTTTTTCAGGAAAAGGGTTACAGCAGGGCAGGGGAGATCTCCGATGCCCTGAATTTGAGCCGGCCCCAGGTGGTGACAGAGATTTACCGGCAATATCTGGAAGCTGGAGCTGATCTCATAGCCACCAATACCTTTAATGCCAACCGGTACCGACTTCCGTCGGATAATAGTTATGAAGTATATCAGGTTAACTATGAAGGGGCCCGGCTGGCCCGTGCCGAGATAAAGAATAATGATGTTTTTCTGGCAGGTTCGGTGGGTCCATCAGGGAAACTCCTCTATCCTTACGGTGATGTGGAGGAAAATGAGCTCTTTTCTGTTTTTCAGGAACAGGGACGAGGTCTAAAAGAAGGTGGGGTTGATGTTTTTATAATTGAAACCATGATGGATATCAGGGAACTGGAGATGGCTATAAAAGCTTTAAAGGGTTATAATTTGCCCATAATAGCCCAGATGGTTTTTCAGAGGACATTCCGGACCATGATGGGAAATACACTGGAGGAATTCACATCTCTGGGTGAGAGATTGGAGGTTCAGGTGTTAGGTTTGAATTGCATAGAGGACCTGGATCTGGCAGTTGAGCTCATAAAAAGGCTTAAAGAGAAGACAGATAAACCGCTAAGCCTTTATCCCAATGCTGGTGTCCCTGAATTTGTTACAGCAAAAAAAGAAACTGTTTATCTCCTGAGCGCAGAGGACTTTGCCCGGAATGTGCAGAGGGTATTGAGCTGGGGAGTGAAAATTTTTGGTGGTTGCTGTGGTACAGGACCCCGCCATATAGCTTTGATGAAAAAGGAACTGGAGGGGAAAAACAAAAAGACACCCTGCTGAGAGGATGCCTGTTGTTTTATAGTTGTTTAAGGGGTACAGACTGGAAAATCCGGCGCAGGGTAGTACTGATCCAGATAGCAGCAATTATGCCATTAAAAAGCTCTGAAATGGGAAAGGCAAACCATAGAGCGTTCAAACCCAGAAAATGGCCCAGGATGTAGAGGAGCGGAATAAGAAAAACAACCTGCCGCAGGGTAGATAAAGCCAGGCTGGGCAGGCCATAACCCAGGGCCTGGAAGGTGGATTCTGCTACTACAGCCGGGCCTATAAAAGGAAAACCTATGCTCACAGTTCGCAGGGCAGTGACACCGATCTTAACCATTTCTGGCTCATCATTGAAAAGAGTAACGAGCTGTCGGGGAAATAACTGAAATATTAAAAGTCCCAGGGTGGAAAATGAAAAAGCCATCAAAGCTGTTGATCTTATGGCTTGTCTCATACGTTTGTAACTTCTCTGACCAAAATTATAACCCACAATAGGCATATAGCCCTGTACCAGGCCGATTATGGGCAGGAAAACGAAGGATTGCAAGCGGAAAAAAATACCCCCAACGGCAATGGCGCTGACAGAGAAGCCTCCTAGAATTCTGTTCATACCACCTACCATGAAACTGGCCAGAAGCTGCATGATCATGGCAGGAAACCCTACCCGGTATATTTCCTTGATTAGCTGCAAATCAACTCTAAAATTTCTGAAGGTGGGTTTGAGCTCATTGTGTTTGCTCAAGAGAAGGTAGACCATAAAAATGCCACTTATAAATCGCGAGAGAACTGTGGCTACAGCTGCTCCTGCTATTTCCCAGCGAGGAAAGAAACCAATACCAAAGATGAAAAAAGGGTCTAGAATAATGTTGAGCACTGCTCCGATTACCATGGTTACCATGGGAAAGAAAGTGTTCCCCTGGCCCCTTAAGATGTTGTTGGAAATCATGGTGAAAAAGAGAGTTACAGAGCCTATCATGATGATCCTGATATATTCTGTTCCCATTCCAATCAGGACCGGGTCATCATTAAAGAGGCGTAAAATATAGGGAGAGGCGAATATGCCCAGAATGGCAACAATTATACCGGAGACAATGCTGATAGCTATGGCCAGCTCCGCAACCAGATGGGCTTTTGCTTTTTCATTTCTACCCAATAGACGGGCGATAAGGGAGCTGGCTCCTATCCCTGTTCCCACAGAAATTCCTATGAGAATTATTTGTACCGGGAAGGCCAGGGTTAAAGCTGATAGTGCCTCCTTGCTCACCCGACCAATGTAAATGCTGTCCACCACATTATAAAGAGACTGCACAGACATTGCTATAATGGAGGGTATGGAAAGACGAAAAATAAGGGGGACAATTGCTTCAGTTCCCAGGCGCTGTGAATGCTGTTTTTCTGGCATATTGTTCACTCCGTTTTCTATCTACTAGTTATGGTTTCTCTAAACAGCATACCCGAAAAATGTTGGGAAGTAAATAGCCCTGTTTTTGTATGTATCTCATCTAGGGAAAAGGCTAGAGGAGTGGGAACAAAAAGGGTGAAGATAGACCTAGACATCCTTTTAAGGAGGTATTTGGTATGCCCAGGATTGATGAAGTTACAGTAATCAGGCATTTCAGAAATTACCTGGCAGGTAATGAAATTGAGTTCTTAAAAGGTTATGAGCAAGAACGGAGCACCTTAATCAGTTTACTGGAGAAACTCATAGAGTGTGAGGATCATCATGAAAAACTGGAAACTGGCAAGAAGATCTGGAAACTTCTCTTTGAGCATGCTATGAGTTATATTGATTCTGACCGCCGGGGATATGATAAGCTTTTTGCCATGCTGGATGACTATGTGGAATTTGAAGAGCTGATGTTTGCCTCTGATCCCTTTTACCGGGATCACACCTTGCATTCTCTGTGGGTTTATTTTCTCGGGGAATATCTCTTTTATAATGATAAGTTTTCCCAGTTATTTAAAAGCTTTGGGCAGGTTTTTTACGGCGATGAAATCAACAGGAAAGTTTTTGAGCTATTGGAATGTGATGTGGTCTATGAATCCCGATTTGACCCATCCATCCGTTGTGTAGCTGCTCTCTGTCATGACCTGGGTTACCCTATCAAGAAAATTGGGGAGATTAACCAGGCAATTGCCAAAATCCTGCCCCATTTTTCCATTACCACCCATCAAGAATTCAGCTTCAGCTACCTGCCGGTACAGCAGGGCTTTTTGGATGGATTGGTGCGAATATTTTCCAGTAACATTCAGGGAAAAACTGCATCAGAGGAAGAATTTACTAAGGCCTGTAAGGAGCATGGTATTGAAAAACTGTTCACCTCTGAGGGGGTGGCTCAGCTGGCAAAAATCCCCCCAAGCACCCGAAAAAAACTGGGTGAATCCTTTAAACAGGTATATACTATCCAAACCAGTCGCTTTGCCTATCTGGTCAACTTAAAAGAGATGGAAAACTACCAGCATGGTTTTATGAGTGTGTATCTCCTGGCCAAATATCTCCCCACCTTCACTTCTGGAGAACATATATTAGTTGAAACAGATGAGGCTCAGGCAATTTCTAACCCTTCCCGGTTTTTTGCCAAGCTCATGGTTTTAGCGGCCATGGTAAGCCATTCTTCCAGTTACTTTTCCATGGATAAAATTAATTCTCCCATGACCTTCCTCACCTTCGTGGATGAACTGGAAGAGTTTTCTCGCATCAGCCGGGCCAATCAGAAACGTCAGTATGTAGATCAATTCTGCAGGACGGAACTAGAGATGATAGATGGCTGGCTGGACATAAATTTTATCTTCAATGAAGGAGATCCTGACCATCTGAACCCGGAAATTTTCTTTAAGGATAAGGTAAAACGTTTTTTGCGATTATTCAACGTTCCTTCTCTGGATGAGGAGCTCAGGCTACGGTTGGTGGTTCAGGACCGACTGCAGGAGGGAAAATTCCGGAATTTTGTGCTGGAACTGGCCCGGGATTATGTCAGATTGAATGTAGATGGTGAAATCATGGATCCAGGAGATTATCTGGGCCTGGTGGAGTTTAAACATAAAAAGAGTTAATAGTAGTAGCTGAGAGAGGAGGCATATAATTGAAGGTTTTACTGACAGGGTTTGATCCTTTCGGTGGAGAGAACATAAATCCATCCTGGGAAGCTTTGCAAGCAGTAAAAGAGAGGCAGGGTGAGCTGCCCGGCCTGGAAATAGAAATTTTACAGGTACCTACATCATTCAGCAGGGCAGGAGATGTAGCCATTGAATTCGTGGAGGATTTTCAGCCCCAGTTTGTGCTGATGATAGGTCAGGCTGGTGGAAGCAGTGAAATTAGATTGGAAAGGGTTGCCATCAATATAAGAGAGGCCAGGATTGCTGATAATCAGGGAGTCAAGCCGGCCGGGGAGCCGGTAATTCCCGGAGCCCCTCCTGCTTATTTCTCTCCTTTGCCTTTACGGGAGTT
>PUNT01000251.1 GCA_003551905.1 Halanaerobiales bacterium | reverse complement strand
CTATCCCTACTGCAGAAGGAGCAATACAGATTGCCATGGAAAAACTGCCTAAAACAATATTCAACCTCAAGGTTCTCATACTTGGCATGGGCCGGGTAGGGCGCCCCCTGGCACGTCGTCTTATGGCCCTGGGAGCAGAAGTTTATTGTTTATCCAAATGTGAAGTTTCTCTGGCCTGGAGTAGGGAACTTGGTTGTAAAATAATATCGTACGAAAAACTCACAGAATATTTACCCCACATGGAACTAGTTTTTAATACTGTTCCTGCCCTGATCTTAGAAGAAAAATACCTGACTGTTATGAGTAAAGACACGCTAATTGTTGACCTGGCCTCGCTCCCAGGTGGAGTTGATTTACAAGCTGCAAATAAATTGGGTATTGAAGCTCATCTATGCCTGGGATTACCCGGAAAAACTGCTCCACGAACAGCAGGCGAAATCTTATGTCAGGTATATTCCCGGCTTTTGGGTGAATTAATAAAAAAACAAAAGGAGGATAATGAATGATGTCTTTAGATGGATTACGTTTGGGTTTTGCCCTGACCGCTTCTTCCTGTACATTCGAAAAAGTTTTGCCCATCATGAGCGAATTAAAGGGTAAAGGGGTCCAAATAACACCTGTTTTTTCCCGAAATGCTGCCACCATGGATACCCGCTTTGGCCAGGCTAGCCACTGGCTAAAAGAAGTTAAAGAAATAACCGGTACGGAAATAATCCTGGATATTACTGGCGCTGAACCAATTGGGCCCCAGGCCATGTTAGACCTTTTGCTCATAGCTCCCTGCACTGGCAACACCCTGAGCAAGCTGGCCCAGGGAATTACTGATGACCCAGTTCTCATGGCAGCTAAGGCCCAACTCAGGAACAACCGCCCTGTCCTCATCGCAATTGCAACCAATGATGGCTTAGGCAGTAATGCATTAAATCTGGCATACTTGTTAAATGCAAAAAATATCTTTTTTGTACCTTTTGGCCAAGATGATCCCCTGAATAAACATAACTCGCTAGTAGCCCACATGGAAATGATCCCCAAAGCTATTGAAAAAGCTATCAAGAAGGAACAGATTCAGCCAGTTCTTCTTTCTTATCAAAAATCTTGACTGTAATTGAGATAACACATAAACTGGTGGAAGACTAATAATAATTGTTTTTTAATTTTCTATGAAGGGAGAATTTCCTGATGAAAGGCGAGGCCCCTAAGATAATTATTCAAAAATTTGGAGGAACATCACTTGCAACTCCTAAAAATCGCCAACTGGCCGCAGAAAAAATAATTGAATCAAAAAAAAAGGGGTTCTGCCCTGTAGTTGTAGTATCAGCCATGGGTAGAAAAGGAGAACCCTACGCAACAGACACCTTGCTTTCTATTGCCAGGGAGGTATGTCCTGACCTATATCCTCGTGAAAAAGACCTCATTATGTCCTGTGGAGAAATCATAAGCGCTGTTATCCTGGCATTGATCATCAGGAATAGAGGCGTGGAATCAATAGCTCTAACAGGTGCTCAAGCTGGAATTTTAACAGATAATAACCATGGCCAAACCAGGATTGTGGAAGTAATGCCCAGCCGTGTAAGAAACGCACTGCAAGAAGGGAAAATTCCTGTAGTTGCAGGATTCCAGGGAATAACTCCCAAGGGCGAAGTAACAACCATAGGAAGGGGGGGCAGCGATATAACAGCCAGTGCTCTAGCAGCAGCGTTAGAAGCTGAATTTATGGAAATTTACACTGATGTAGGGGGGCTTATGTCTGCTGATCCCAGGATAGTTTCTGATGCAAAGTTACTTGCAGAAGCAAATTATGATGAATTATGTGAATTGACCCATGAAGGTGCTAAAGTAGTGCATCCTAGAGCAGTTGAGATCGCTCGACAGGAAAAAATACCCCTGCATATTCGTTCCACTTTTGCTCAGGAAGTTGGTACCTGGGTTGGCACAAAAACCAGGAGTTGCGGTAAAAAAATTCGTGGTTCAACTTTGATTACTGGTGTGGTCAGCCGCAAGAATATTATCTTTGTTAAAATTACTCCCAGAACCCCTATTGAGAGCGCTACTGAACTGGAAGCATTTAGAATTTTGGGAGCAAATGAGGTAAGTGTTGATTTTATCAATATCAGGCCCTGTTCCATCACTTTTATCATAGATAAAGACCATGCTAAAAAGACAGGGGAAATCCTTGGGAAAAAAGGTTATAAGTTTGAGTTCAGCAGCAACTATTGTAAGATTACAGTTGTCGGTGCGGGGATGACAGGAGTTCCCGGGGTAATGGCCCGGGTAATAGAAGCTTTTCTAGGTGAAGGAATTCCTATTTATCAAACAACTGACTCCCTTTCTTCTATTTCCTGTCTGGTCAGGGAAGAGGACGAGAAAAGGGCTATTAAAGCCCTTCATAACATTTTTTCATTAAAGGAGATGTAAGATATGAATGTTTTTGGCAAACTTATTACCGCAATGGTAACACCTTTTGATGAAAACCTGGAGGTTAATCACAGGGCAACATCTGAGCTGGTAAGATTTCTAATAGAGGAGCAAAAAACAGATGCCATTTTGGTTTCCGGCACAACTGGCGAATCACCAACTCTTAGCAGCAAGGAAAAACTGGAACTGGTTAAGACAGTAAAAAAAGCTGCCCAGGGGCAAGCCCAGATAATTGTAGGTTGTGGCTCAAACAACACCAGGGAATCAATTGTTTTTTCCCAAGAAGTTTGTAAGCTGCAAGTAGATGGCATAATGCTGGTAGCCCCATATTACAATAAACCACCAATAGACGGCATGTATACGCATTTTTCAATGGTAGCTTATCAAATAGACTGCCCCATACTCCTTTACAATGTTCCAGGAAGGACTGCCAGCGACATGAGCTATGAGCTCATCGAAAAACTAGCAGCAATACCAAATATAAAGGCATTAAAAGAAGCTTCCAGCAACCTGGATAAAGTGGCGATGATTAAGAAAAATATAGACCAGCAGATGGCAATTTACAGTGGCAATGATAATATGACACTGCCAATACTGGCTCTTGGAGGTGTTGGTGTAGTAAGCGTTGCCTCTCACTTCATAGGTCAGGAAATCAAAGACATGTTGTCAGCTTGGGAAAATGGAGATGCAAAGGAAGCTTTAGATATTCACTTGAAGTTGCTGCCATTGTTTCAGAGCGTATTTCTGACCACCAATCCCATACCTGTAAAAGAAACTCTAAATATTCTAGGTCTCGAGGTAGGCGGGTTAAGGCCTCCATTAAAGGATATGTCGGGAGAAGATAGAACAAAACTATTGAAAATATTAAAGGAAGCAAAACTGGTTTAACTACCATAATTTATTGTTTTTTGCACCATGATACTGTATAATAATTATGGTTTTCTTCTGTTTACTGGAGGTGTGCTATGGATTCAATACGCGTTATCCCATTAGGGGGAGTTGGAGAAATCGGTAAAAACATGATGATTTTGGAAAAAGATAAGCGCCTGCTAATAATAGACGCTGGCGTCAAATTCCCTGAAGGTGACCTTCTGGGAATAGATCTGGTTATACCCGATATTTCCTACCTCTTGGAAAATCAGGAACGGATAGATGGCATGGTGCTGACACATGGTCATGAAGATCATATCGGGGCTTTACCCTTTATTCTGGATCAGTTAAATATACCCATTTATGGCAACCGGTTAACCCTGGGACTGGTAAAAGCAAAACTCAGTGAAAATTTTTCTGCTGCAGACGATATTAAACTTCAAGAAGTATCCCCCGGGGAAAAAACAAGTATTGGTAATTTTACAGTTGAGCTAATAAGGGTAAATCATAGCATTGCTGAAACATGTGCTCTGGCTATTTTCACAGACCTTGGCCCTATTGTCTATGCCAGTGATTTCAAATTTGATCAAACACCTGTTGATGGTATCGTTGCTGATTTCCACCGGTTGGGAGAAATTGGGGATATGGGAGTGTTGGCCCTTTTTTCTGATAGCACCAATGCTGAGGTAGAAGGCTACACTTTTTCAGAAAAAGTAGTGGGAGAAAAAATAGAAGAAGTTTTCATCAGCAGTAGAGGAAGAATTATTGTTGCTACTTTCGCTTCCAATATTCACCGAATGCAGCATGTTTTCGATGCCGCTCAAAAATATAATCGCAAGGTAGCCATAACCGGTCGAAGCATGATTAACAACTGCCAGATAGCACATGAACTTGGGTACCTCAATATCCCAGAAGGTATTCTAGTGGAACTGAGGGATATCTCCAAGCTGGAAAATGATCAGATTGCAATACTAACAACTGGCAGCCAGGGAGAACCCATGGCAGCTCTCACGCGCATGGCAAGAAATGATCATCGTCAGATAAGTGTTCATCCGGGTGACACTGTACTGGTTTCTGCATCACCAATTCCCGGCAATGAAAGGGTAGTAGGTGATACAATAAATAGATTATACCGGTTGGGGGCAAAAGTTGTCTATCAGAGCATTTCAGGTGTTCATGTTTCTGGACATGCCAGCCGGGAAGAATTGAAGTTGATGTGCAACCTGGTTAAACCTAAATATTTTATACCTGTTCATGGTGAATACCGGCATCTTTACCATCACGCCAGACTGGTAGAAGAATTAGGCATAAAAAAAGAAAATATTTTTTTGCTGGAACCTGGTTCTATTTTAGAACTAAAGGCTGATAAGGGTGAGATAGTTGGCAATGTTGACATGGATAGGGTTCTTGTTGATGGGCTGGGTGTAGGAGATGTTGGCAATGTAGTTCTACGAGATCGGCGAATGCTCTCTCAAGATGGGATTATTGTTGTTGTCATCATACTCGATGAAGAAAAAGGCCATATTATTGGAGGTCCGGAGATCATAACCAGAGGATTTGTCTATATCAAGGAATCTGAAGAGCTTATTAATGAAGCAAAAGCAATGCTGGAAAATGTCTTAAAAGAATGCCAAGAAAAAGATATAACCAAGTGGTCTTCAATCAAAAATCGCATTAGAAAAGCCCTGCACAATTTTGTTTACCAAAAAATAAAAAGGAACCCCATAATTCTCCCTGTGATCATGGAAGTATGAGAATAAAATACCCCCCCGGAATAATACTAAAGAGGGGGGGATTTTTATGAAAAAAAATGAAGGCAAGAATAACAGTACCACAAAAAATATAACTACAATGGGACAGGTGGAAATTCCAAGGCCCAAGGACCCGGATATTCATTCTTTGATTATTATTGGCCAAATTGAAGGACATATAGTTCTTCCACCCAAAAATAAGACTACAAAATACGAGCATATTATCCCCCAGCTGGTGGCCATAGAACAAAGTGAAAATATAAGAGGTTTGCTGGTTATTCTCAATACTGTAGGAGGTGATATTGAAGCCGGACTTGCTATAGCAGAAATACTTAAATCCATCTCAAAACCAACAGTATCTCTCGTGCTGGGAGGTGGGCACAGTATTGGTGTTCCCATCGCTGTAGCAGCACACAAGTCCATTATTGCTGATACAGCCACCATGACAATACATCCCATCCGTCTATCAGGAATGCTTATCGGTGTTCCTCAAACATTTGAATATATGGAAAAAATGCAGGACCGGGTTGTAAAATTTGTTTCTGCCCATTCACAGGTAACAGAAGAACGGTTTCGAGCTCTGATGTATCAAACTGGAGAACTGGTAAGGGATGTAGGAACTGTCCTCATAGGAGAACAGGCAGTGCGGGAAGAGATCATTGACCAGGTAGGAGGATTGCAGGATGCCATATCCTGCCTTCATAAAATGATAGAGGATGGAGAAAAAAAATGATACACTATTCCATAATTCCTTTAGAAGATATAATGTATGAGGACCATCTGTTTAACCCAGAATATAAAACCATAAAATTTAGCTCATGCTGGCTTGTAGTTACCCGCTGTGGCGATTCACAAAAAATCGTCCGGGTCATATCTTCCAACCCAAATGATTACCTATCACCTGAGCTTCAACCAGGAAATGTTTTTAAATCAGATAATATTATTTGAGATTGCAGGAAGAAGACCAGTGTTAGTGAATAATTTAAAAGGAGGCTGGTACTTTTTATGACTGTACTAGAATCTATTATATTAGCCATAGTCCAGGGAATTACTGAGTTCATCCCAGTAAGTAGCTCAGGACACCTTGTTCTAACCAGGCACATATTGGGTGCGTATGAAGGATTGCTCACTTTTGAAGTCTTTGTTCATCTGGGCACAGCTTTTGCAGTTCTTTTTGTCTTTCATGGAGATGTAAAAAAACTCATCTTCAGCAAAGAAAAAGAATACCGACATTTTTTGCTCATGTTAATTTTAGCCCTGATACCAACAGGGGTACTAGGAATATTTTTTGAAGACTTTGTTGAAGGACTTTTTGCCTCAACTCTTGCTGTTGGAATAATGCTGTCTGTGACCGGACTAATATTATTTATTTCCTACTATTTCACCCGTGGCAAAAAACAAATTACCGATATAACCATAGCAGATGCTTTGCTCATAGGATTTGCCCAGGGTCTTGCCATAATCCCCGGCATTTCCCGTTCCGGAATTACAATCGTTACTGCTCTAACTAGAAACCTGGAACGTAACACTGCTGCTAGATTCTCATTTGTTTTATCACTTCCAACTATCCTGGGTGCAGGCCTTATCCATAGTCGAGTTCTTTTTAATGGTGAGTTAGAACTCTCCTATGCTGTTCTTTTTTGGGGAACTCTGGTTTCTTTTCTTGCCGGCTATCTGGCCATAAAAGTTCTCCTGAATCTTATAAGAAGAGGTAAAATACATTATTTTGCTTATTATTGCTGGGCTGTAAGTATATTCATTCTAATAAGGCACTTTATCTAGCAAAAATCTGATTGCTATCAGCAAGGAGGAATCTTTTTGTCCTTTTTTTCTCTGCTTGAATTATTAGGAGGGCTGGGATTATTCATTTTTGGCATGCGCCAGATGGGTGAAGGCCTGCAAAAAACTGCTGGCAATCGTTTACAACGTTTGATTGAACTCTTGACCAGCCGACCTATTGCAGCTATAGCTGTTGGAGCAGGAGTTACTGCTCTAATACAGAGTTCAAGTGCCACAACAGTTATGACAGTTGGGTTTGTAAATGCTGGTCTGATGACTTTAAAACAGGCCATAGGAATTATTATGGGCGCTAATATCGGTACTACTATAACTGCCCAGCTAATTGCCTTCAATTTGGGCCAATATTCTCTTCCAGCTATTGCCTTAGGTGCTTTTCTTATTATATTTTTGAAAAATAAGCGTTTTAAAAATTTTGGTCAGATCATACTCGGTTTTGGCCTGCTTTTCCTGGGTTTGACAGTTATGTCCCAAACCATGAGACCCCTGGCAGAAACTCCAGCATTTCTAAACTTATTTAAAACTTTCGGAGCCGTTCCAGTCCTGGGAGTCTTTGTAGGAATTCTGTCAACAGCCTTGATCCAGAGTAGTAGTGCAACAATAGGTATTCTCATCAGTCTTGCTTCTGTTGGAGCTATAGATTATCAGATTGCAATCCCCATACTCCTGGGAGATAATATTGGAACGACCATAACTGCTCTTTTATCCAGTATTGGAACCAATCTTTCCGCCCGTAGGGCAGCCCTGGCCCACATGCTCTTCAATTTGTTGGGCACTGTTTTATTTCTATTTATTCTTTATGTTGTTCCAGATATTCCCGGAATGCTGGAAAACTTTATCCGCTGGCTGGGACTTCACTTTGGCTATGTATTAACTACTGAACGTCTCATAGCAAACACCCACACTATTTTCAATGTTGCTAATACCCTGGTATGGTTTCCTTTTATCAGCTTCCTTACAATTCTGGTCATACGGCTTATTCCCGGCAAAGAGGAAATTCTCACCAAAGGCCCAATTTATCTGGATGAGCGTATTCTCAGTACCCCTGCCGTTGCAGTGGAGCAGGCTCACAAAGAAATTCTCCGTATGGCTGACCTGGCATATCTAAATGTTAGTGATGCTCGACGAGTCTTCATGGAAAACGAAGAGCAGCTCATGGAAAAAGTTTATGAACGGGAAGAAGCCCTGGATAATCTGGAAACATCAATTACTGATTACCTGGTGAAATTATCAAAAAAACAGTTATCAGAAGAAAATAATAATCGCATTAACAACTTCTTTCACCTGATAAATGATATCGAAAGAATTGGCGATCACGCTGAAAATATAATTGAGCTTGCCCAATACAAAGATCAAGAAAATCTATCATTTTCTCAAATCGCACAAGAAGAACTTAGTGACATGTTTGACCGGGTCATGCAGGCCATAGATCAGGCAATTAAAACCCTGACTACTGGAGACCTGGAAACGGCAATAAAAGTGCTTCGTTTTGAAGATGAAGTGGACCGCATGGAAAATGAGTACAGGGAACATCATATCCAGCGATTGAATGAAGGGCTCTGCTACCCTGGAGCCGGCATTGTTTTTGTAGATTTACTGAGCAACCTGGAGCGTATTGGCGACCATGCTTCCAACATGGCTCGAATAATTCTTAAGAACAAGAAATAATTTGGAGTGAAATTTTATGAGCAGGATAACCGAAAAGAAGAAAAATGAGATCCTGGGAGTAATTTTGCTAGCTCTAGGCATCCTCAGTGTTCTCAATATTATCTATGAACAAACTGGTCGTTTCAGTGAGATTATGCTGGGTATCTTTCAGCTTTTTATGGGGAAAGGCCTTTATATTATAATTGTTTTGTTTTTCCTGACCGGTTTTCTCCTCATCAAAAACAAATCCATAAAATTGGGAATTTCAGCCCTTGGTTTCTTCCTTGTTTTCTGGGTAGTTCTAGCTTTTCTCCATATGGGACTCCCTCCTGGAGAAGAGATAGAACAAGGAATGCGAGGTCTGGGAGGAGGGGTTCTGGGAGCAAGTCTTCTTTTTTTAACCAGATCCTTTTTCGACCAAATGGGAACTTATGTAGTTCTAATTTCCCTTGGCATAATTGGACTTTTGCTATGGTCCGAATTTAGATTTGCATCAATCTTCCAAGCAATAATGAGTCCTTTCAGACTGGCAAAAAAAGTGCCCAGCAAGAGGAAAAAATTTAAGCCTTCCCAACCAAAAAAGAAAACTCCGCCCAAAAAGGAAGTTAAGGAATCAACTCCTTTTCCTGCCCCCCCAACAGGAAAATATACAATGCCTCCTCTAAACCTTCTACAAACCCATGAAAATGTCAGAGCAGGGGAACCACAAGAACAATCTGATCTCTTAGAAAAAACACTTTCAAACTTCAGTATTGAGGCAGAAGTGATAAATGTTACCCACGGTCCTCGTATATCTCGATATGAAGTACATCCTGCTCCCGGGGTAAAAGTGAGCCGGATTATAAGCCTGGCTGACGATCTGGCCCTGGCAATGGCAGCACCAGACGTTAGGATTGAAGCTCCAATACCTGGAAAAGCAGCTCTGGGCATAGAGGTACCTCATAAAGCACAAAAAATTGTGAGTTTACGGGAAATTTTGGGCTCAGGTGATTTTAAGGATTCTCAATCTAAATTAACACTCGTTTTGGGTAAAGATATTAGCGGAGAACCGGTGGTGAGAGACCTTACCCGGATGCCCCATCTTTTAATAGCCGGAGCCACGGGAACAGGCAAAAGCATATGTCTCAACAGCTTTATTTTAAGCATTCTCTATAAAGCGACTCCTCAACAGGTAAAAATGGTACTCATCGATCCCAAGCAGGTAGAACTAACCAACTTTAAAGGTCTTCCTCACCTTTATACCCCGGTTGTGAGCAATGTAAAAAGGGCAGCAGGAGTCCTGCAATTAATGGTAGGGGAGATGAATCAGCGCTATGAGTTATTCGCTCAGGAAGGTGTTCGGGGTATTGAAGAATTCAATCAACTCAAACTCATGGATGATCCTGAAGAAGTATTACCTTTTTATGTAATTATAATAGATGAGCTGGCAGATCTCATGATGATTGCACCTGGTGAAGTAGAGGATGCCATCTGTCGTCTGGCACAGATGGCCAGAGCAGCAGGGATTCATCTGGTTATAGCCACTCAAAGACCCTCTGTGGACATAATTACTGGTCTAATTAAAGTAAATATCCCAACCAGAATATCTTTCTTTGTATCTTCTCAGACAGATTCTAGAACTATACTGGATACAGGGGGCGCAGAAAAACTAATGGGGGATGGGGACATGCTCTTTTCACCTGTTGGAGCGGTGAAACCCATCCGCATCCAGGCTCCCTTTGTTTCCAACTATGAAGTTAAAAAGGTGGTTACCTTTATAAAAAAACAGCAACAACCAGAATACGCTGTTGAACCTGAGGACCTGGATTCTGGAGGTTTTGTAGCTGGTGGTGACTATAAAGATGAACTTTATGAACAAGCAGTAAGACTAATTGTGGAAAATGATCAGGCCTCCATATCAATGTTGCAGCGACGTTTAAATATTGGCTACACAAGAGCGGCAAGGATGATCGATGTTATGGAAGAGGAAGGTGTTATTGGTCCTTTCGCAGGCAGCAAACCTCGCAAAGTCTTGTTACAGAAAAAGGACCTGGATCAATTCTTTAAAAAAGATGAAAAAAAATAAAAGTCCTATTGAAATTAATTTTCTCATACTTCAAGAAAGCTAACTAGGGATTAATGTATACAGCTTCTCAAATTTAGCTGTTTTTTATGCTAAGGCTATATTTTGCTTCTTGCAAGGAGGGCCTGGAAATGGCAAAAGTAAAAAACCTGTATAAGCTGGAGATGAAAGGAATATCAAAACGCTTCGATAAAAATAAAGCCTGTTCCAACATTGATTTTCAGTTAATTCCAGGTGAAATACATGCTATACTGGGTGAAAATGAAGCAGGAAAAACTACTTTTGCCAGTATACTTTATGGTTTATGCCCAACGGAAGACGGTGAAATATACATACAAAGTAAGAAAGTAAATATCTCAACTCCTAAAGAAGCACTAAAACATGGTATCGGACTGGTGCCTCAAGAGCCTTTCCTTATTTCATCTATAAATGTATTGGAGAATATTATCCTGGGTTCAGAGCCATTGAATAAATATTTATTGAACATGAAAAAAGCCCATACTCTCATAGAGGAAATCTCTCAGCAATATAAACTGCAAATTGATCTCCAGGCCAAGATAGAAGAATTATCTAAATTGGGCAAAATAAAAGCAGAAATATGCCGAGCTCTTTTCCGGAATATTGATATATTGATACTGGATGAGCCTTTCCTGACACTCACCCCTCTGGAAACAGAAGAATTACTGAAACTGTTGAAAAAAATTAGGGAAGAAAATAAGAGCATAATACTGACTTCCTGTAAACCTTCAGAAGTTCTAAAAATAGCTAGCAGGATTACAGTTTTTAAAGAAGGTCAGGTTGTGGGTACAGTAACCTCCCAGACTACCGAAAATGAACTAAAAAATTTGATGGGAATAACCAGCCAGGAGCTTACTATGGAAAAACAGGAGAAAAAAACTGAGGAAATCATGCTGGAAATAAACAGCTTAGTAGTAAACGATCATCAAAACAGACCCAAGATAAAAGACTTAAGTTTGCAGGTAATGAGAGGAGAAATTTTGGGAATAGCAGGACCAGAAAAACACGGACAGGAAGAGTTAGTTGATGCCATACTAAATCCCCAAAGAGCACTCAAAGGCACAATAAAATTGTTAAATTCCTCAGAAAAAAAATTCTTTCTAGAAAAGGTTGCACTAATTCCGGAAGTTGATAATAACACAGGATGGGTAAGGGAATTTCCCCTTGCGCAAAATATGATAATTCGAACACAGCTAAAAGAACCCTTTGTCAGCATGGGATTATTGAAAAAAATTGCAATAAAAAATTATACAAAAAATGCTCTAGATGATTTTGGCATAACAGCAGAAACCAGCAGATTTGCCTATGAACTCTCTCCCAGCATCAAACAACTCGTATTAACAGCAAGAACAGCAGCCAGCCATGTTGAATTGATCATTTTCTTTAACACCACCCGAGGAATAAGTTCCTGGGCAAAAACATCTATTCAGAACTATATCCTGCAGGAGAAAAATTCCGGTAAAGGAATACTTTTAATACTAGATGATCTGCAGGAACTTATATCATTAAGCGACAGGATTGCTATCCTTTTTCATGGCCAGATTGAAAAAATCATAAGTGCAAAAAGATTCACACAAGAAAAATTGGAAGAACTTCTGATAAATACCGAAAAAAATGCAACCCCCAAAAACCGGGGAGGAATTAGAGATGAACAACAATCCACTTAGATCAAAAAACTTAGATACAGAACATTGGACAATATATTTTTTACCATTAATTGCAGTAATTATCGCCTTTTTGGTATTGACTGTATTTATAATAGCCATGGGTGGATATCCTGCAACTATTTATAGACTTCTCTGGATCAGTTCCTTTGCCAGTCTACGTGACTTTGGTGAAGTCCTAACTAGCACCACACCCATAATTTTTACCGGGCTTGCATTCGCTCTTGCTTTCAGGGCTGGCCTGATTAATGCCGGAGCAGAAGGACAGTATTTTATTGCTTACATTACTGCAGCTTACCTGGGAATTGCTTTAACTGGATTACCTGCTACTCTACTTATTCCAATCATTATTATAATCTCAATGCTCTGTGCAGGTTTATATGGTTGTCTAGCTGGAATCTTCAAGGTATTTCTTGGCGTTCAGGAAATCCTCACCACCTTCTTTCTTAACTGGATAGGGCTTTATTCCATTATTCATGTTATAAATAATGTTTTGAGTTCATCTGGCGAAGCTGGGGCAACTCCCATAATAATAGAAAGTGCCCGGCTCTGGCAATGGTTGCCCGGTTCCCGAGCCAATTCTGGTTTAATAATAGCCATTTTAGCAGCTTTACTGATCTACTTTGTCCTCGAGAAAACATCCTTTGGATACAAACTCAAGATTATAGGGTTCAATCACAAAACCGCAGAATATACAGGAATTAATATTTCCTTGTATATAATAATCATCATGTTTATAAGTGGAGCCCTGGCTGGCGTGGCAGGAGCAATCCAGGTTATGGGTGTTGAATTCAGGGCCTTTGAGCCAGCTGGTTTGTTTGGATTTGGTTTTGCCGGTATTGCCGCAGCTTTGCTGTGCAGGAATAATCCGCTAGCCATAATTATCACTGCCTTCTTCCTGGGGGTCTTAAATAGAGGTTTTACACTCATTGAAAGTATGACCGATATACCTCAAGAGGTTACGATTATTTTTCAGGGAGTAATCATCCTCTTCATGGCTTCAGAGTATGGTATTAAAAATCTCTTGAAAAACAACAAAGATATTTCCATGGAAGAGGGGAGGAGAGATTGATGGAAGATATCACCCCTATTAGCATACTCCTGCTGGCAGCAACTTTAAAATTTTCCTCTCCCCTTATATTGGCTGCTCTTGGTGGTATTTTATCTGAGAAAGCTGGTGTACGGAATGTTGGTTTAGAAGGTTTTATGCTCCTGGGAGCATTTTATGCAGTTGCTTTTACCGGCTGGACAGGGAATCCCTGGATAGGAATAACCGGGGCAATCCTATCAGGAATCTTAGCTGCCACAATTCTGGCAGTAGCTACCATAGAATTTAAAGCAAATCACTTGATCTGTGGAGTTGCTATAATTTTTCTGGCATATGGTCTTACAGGTGCATTGAATAATTCTCCTTTTTTCAATATGGAACAGTACCTTGGAATAATATCGATTAATTATTGGTCTATACCTTTTATTAAGGAAATCCCATATGTTGGGGTTATTATAGGTGAACAGCTCCCATCAGTATATATTTCCATAATTTTGCTGGTTTTGATGAATTTCCTGCTTTGTAAAACCGTCCTGGGATTGAAATTAAGAGCTTCCAGTGAAAACCCACTTGCTTTATATGCTCAGGGTGTAAATGTAAAACTAATACGCTATTTTTGTGTTATAATAAGTGGTATGCTGGCTGGGTTAGGAGGCGGTTTCCTCACCCTAGGAATTTTTAATTACTTTACACCAGGAATCACTGCTGGACGTGGTTTTCTAGCACTTTCTGCTGTAATCATAGGCCGTAAAAGGCCCATAGAAACCTCTGTCATTGCCCTTTTATTTGGCTTTCTTTATGCCTTTCAGATGTATGCTCCTGATCTAAATTTCACCTTTATCCCTCCAGTCCTTCTCATTTTAGCACCATATATTATTTCCCTGGCTCTACTAGGCATTTCTTCCCAAGTTCACTTATGGCCAGGAATTTTTAAAAAATCTTTTACCGGTGGGGATTAAAGTGGAAAAATATTACTTGGAATACAGGATCCTAAAAAACAGGCTGGGACTTCTTGGGGATATAACTTCTATTCTCGGCATGCTGGGAATAAATATACTCCTCATCAGCAGCCTATCCCCTAACAGGAGAGCTTTTCTTGTGGAAGTGCCAACTCCAGAACACCTAACACCACTAAAAAGCACACTGGGATTATCAGAAAACCTAGAAGTGCTTGAACTCCATCCTCCTAACTATCTGGATCTTTTAGCATTGCGCCATGGGCGGAAAATATTGGCGACTGGAGACCCTCCAACGTATCACTTCCATCGGGGAGAACTTGATGTCCTGATTGATTTCATTGCCCAGACTGTTAATGAAAAACACGCTGCAATTATCGGCATACAGGGACCTCCCAGAGTTGGTAAAACTGAAGTGGCCATAGCATCCTGTGTGCAGGCTAACAAACGCTGGGTACTCATTTCTTCTACTTTTTTGCGTCAGGTAGCTAGAGAAAAAATTTCCCAGGATTATAAGAATATCGATACTGTTCTTATAATCGATGCTCTTACTTCAATGTACAGGGCCAGCAGCACGCATAAAAAACTGTTGCTGGAGGTTCTTAGCAGCAATCAGCCCAAAATTATTGAACATCCTCAGGTATTAATCAATGAACTTGGTTGGAAAACCCCAGACTTTACCACATTAATACATTTAAAAGGAGAAGAAGAAGGCCATAATAAAACTAGTGAAATAGATCCAGTTCCATTCAGTAGCTTTGATATAAGTTAAGGTAAGAAGGTGGAATTGCATGAAAGAGATTGGGATAAGATTACAAGAAGCAAGACAACAAAAGAACATTTCCCTTGCTGAGGCCAGCGAAGCAACTAAAATTCAAGAAAAATATCTTACCGCAATGGAGGAAGGCAACTGGGAAATTATACCCGGGGAAGTTTACTTGCGGGGCTTTTTGAAAAGCTATGCAGACTACCTGGGTGTTGACAGCCAGGAGTTACTAGCAGATTACAAGCAGCAAAAAGCAGAAGAAACCAAGAAACAAATAGAGAATGATAAACCACAAAAAACAAGCTGGACTCCTGCCCTCATAGTTATTTTAGTTTTTTTATTTTCTGCGGCTATTATCCTATACTTGTTCTTTGACTTGCCCTTTTGAGGTGCTTATAGATGCTTTGGTATGACTGGCTGATTATAATACTAATAACAGTTTCATTCCTAATAGGTCTGCTTCGGGGTTTTATGAAATCCTTTGTTAAATCTCTAAAAATAATTTTATCTCCTCTGCTGATAATCAGATTCGCCCCTCTGGTGGCTGACTTGATAGTTAAAAACTGGGATCTGGGTAAAATATTTTCTAACACATTCCTGGAAATACTGGAACCGACAGTTATTAAAGAAAATAACCTGGAGAATATTTACCACATGGACTGGACATTAGCACAGGAAGAAACCATGAAATACTTGAATCAACTGGAAATGCCCGACTATTTTAGAACTGTGCTCATGTCAACCATAAAACCTGAAATATTAGAGAACATAATGCTAAAATATCAAGACTCTTTAAACAATACTGCAGAACTCTTAGTCTTTTATATAGGTCATGGTTTGGCATATATTGCTGCCATTTTTATAGCTGCTGCAATTATTTTTGTTTTAACTGCAATTATAATAAGAACTGTTTTCTTTTTTGCCTGGACTTTTCAAAAGGAAAGCGAAGATCTAGGGGTGGGAGACCGGCTACTAGGAGGAATCTGGTCAGCTTTTTTTTCCCTGGTGATTCTCAGCGGTTTATTGATTTTTGCAGAACCGGTAATGTCTTTTTTAACTGTTGAATACCATAAAACTGAACTCATAGATCTGCTTCTTTCCGTAAAATACTATATCCAACCATGGCTTGAAGAAGCTGTTAGAGATTTCTTCATGGAGGTTATCTAAATGGAGTTTCCGGAAAAAGAACCGTTCACCGTTCGCTGGACTGGTATTAACCTGCTTACTATATTCATTTTTTCGATCTTTTTTACAACCCTGATACAATCCTCAATTTTTGAGTTCCTCAACCATTTACCTGATAGTCTATTACATTTTATCAGTGCTGGAATACAACCTCTGGCCCTTCTATTTTTTTCCTGGCTCATTATCATAAAAGTATATCAGTATAATATCAGGAGAAAATTTCAACCCCTTCCTGACAAGTATAAATTAATTTTGCAAAGTTTTGGTTTTTGGCTGGGGGCTACTGCTTTAAATGGACTTTTTTTGCTTATGGTTCAAGCACTCTGGGATGTTGTTCCTGAGCCACAACATGTTATGGTTTATATTGTTGAATACGTACGGGGATACTACATCCTGTTATACTTATTGCTTTTAATTCTTCTGGTTCCAATGGCAGAAGAAATATTTTTCCGGGGTCTTTTGTATCCATACCTGAGAAACTTCATGGGCATTCGTGGAGGAGCTTTGGTTACCAGTGCAATATTTGCCCTGGTTCATGTGCATGTATGGTCTTTTTTCCCTACTTTTCTAGCCGGTTTGGGTTTTGTTTACTTCATGGAAAAAACAAAAACATTATGGGCTCCTATTATTGCCCATGCTGTTTGGAATTGCGCCATATTCCTTATTGTAGCGCTGGAAATCTTTCTCATTTAAGGAGGGTGGTTAATGAAACTACTACTAACAAACGATGATGGAATTCATGCAGAAGGTATTAAATCATTAAGCAAAACCCTCAGTTCTTGCCATGATATTTATATAGTAGCCCCTGAGCGAGAAATGAGCGCTACCGGTCATGCCATTACACTGCACAAACCTCTAAGAGCAGAAGAATTAGAAATAGAAGGCAGTAAGAGGGCCTGGGCAGTTAACGGAACTCCTTCTGATTGCGTCAAACTAGCAATTGAAACCATACTAGAAAAAAAACCAGATCTGGTAATATCCGGAACCAATAAAGGGTCTAATATGGGCAACGACATATTTTACTCAGGCACAGTATCAGCAGCCCTTGAAGGTTATTTTATGGGTTTACCTGCTATAGCAATATCCCTGGCTGTAATAGATGAAAAACCTGATTATTCCTATACTTCCTCATTTCTCAAAGGTTTTCTGCAATCCTGTGACTCTATACTGCAGGACAAACAGCTACTTCTTAACATCAACATACCCTGCCTTCCTGCTGATTCAATCAAAGGTGTAAAAATAACTGCACTGGGCAGGAGAAGTTATCTCAACACCATTGAAAAACGGGTAGACCCCAGGGGACGAACCTATTACTGGGTAGCAGGACAGGCTTACGATGAAGGTGAAGAGAGAGATAGTGATATTGTTGCAGTAACTGAAGGTTATATTTCAGTTACACCTCTGAGTGTTAATCTTACTGATCATGATGCCCGGCAGGAATTACAAAAGTATGATTTTTAGTATACATGCCCCCAGAGCCTCATACAATGTAACAAGAGGAGGGGGGATAATGAAGAGTTCTGTAGCACCTTTTTTCCCTGGTATTTTTAAAGGAATTGGCCTATCTCTTTCTGCCTTTTTTGTCTTTTTCCTGCTGGTTAATCTATTTTACACTTATTCAGATAGTCTAACACAACCTGCTGCTGTTAAAATACTCCTTGGGTTATATTTCTTTTCAATTTTTATTGGCAGCTTCTTTGCCGGTCGGGCTTCTTTAAACCTTGGTTGGCTTCAAGGTTTGGTTGTTGGATTCATTTTTGCTCTGGTTATTCTCATCATTGGCCTAAGAACGGTAGAAACTGCCCTTACATCATCCATTCTTTTTCGTTTTTGCCTGACAGCTGCCACAGGTGTATTAGGAGGAATTCTGGGAGTTAACATCAAATCAAGTAAATAATTTCTGAAAATAGATTTTTCATTTTTCTGCTGATGCCGATCGTGGCATAATTGTCTAAACAAAATATATCTTCGTTATAAAACGCCATATTTGGCGTTTTTCTTGTACTAAAAAAGTGCATTACTAGCAGATATCAATGTAAGACGAAGGGGATAATATCTTGATGGAGAATATAACATTTAAGACACATAGATGCCATGAGAAGTCAATTAAGCTCAATAGAAAACTATTTCTGGTTTTAAAGCTAAAGTTTATTTTCTATATAGACATTTGTACCAAAAGGGAGTGATTACTTTGCGCTTAATCAGTAGCATGATGATGATTTTAATTTTTCTGAGCCTAGTAAGTTTTTCCATATTAGCCATCTCTGTAGAAGAATTCATTGAGCTGGTCAATGACTCCAGTCCTGAAGAAATACAGGAAGCAATAAGAAAAGGAGCCAATGTTAATGCCCGTTCTGACTGGGGTTGGACTGCTCTCATGGAAGCAGCAAGTTATAATTGGAACCCAGAAGTTATACGGGTTCTTCTCAAAGCTGGGGCTTATATAAATGTCCGCGATGAATGGGGAGCAACCCCCCTTATGCTGGCTGCCCGGAAAAACCCTAATCCAGATGTTATTTCGACCTTATTAAACGCTGGGGCAAACATTAATTCTCGTAATGAATGGGGTACTACAGCATTGATATATGCTGCCGGTTATAATAATAAAACAGCCGCAACAACCATCTTATTAGAAGCTGGTGCAGATATTCAAATTCGCGATCAGGATGGCTGGAATGCTCTCACCCATGCTGCCAGATATAATCAAAACCCAGAAGTTATCAAAGCACTTCTGGAGGCAGGGGGAGATGCCAACTCACAGGATTACTCAGGTAGATCTTTACTAATGCATGCTGCAAGCTCAAACAAAAATCCAGAAGTTATCAAGATACTTCTGGAAGCCGGGGCTGAAATAGGAGCCCTCACTGAAAGTAAGACCAGTTCACTGATGCAAGCAGCTAGCTCCAATATTAGTCCAGAAGTTATAGCAGTACTCATTGCAGCAGGTGCAGATATAAATGCACAGGATGACTGGGGTTGGAGTGCCCTTATGTATGCTGCCAGTGCTAATAGAAATTCAGAAGTTATTATAATTTTACTAGAAGCAGGTGCAGATAAAAACGCTACCAATGAATGGGGAACTACACCTCTCATGTTTGCTGCAGGGTATAACAGTCATCCAGAAGTAACTGAAGCTCTTCTTGAAGCTGGGGCGTGCCTTCATTGTACTGACATATGGGGATGGACCCCCCTCATGTATGCAGCCAACAGCAACTGGAACCCGGATGTTGTACAAACTCTTCTGGCAGCTGGAGCAGATATAGATACCCGTAATAATTGGAATGCTACTGCCCTGATGGAAGCAGTAAAAGATAATCAAAACCCAGGAGTAATAAAAAAGCTTTTGAGTGCAGGAGCTACAATTGAAGACAGGGATGATGACGGTAGAACCGCCTTGTTATACGCTGCTGAGTTTAACGATAATCAGGATATAATTAAAATACTTTTAGACGCAGGAGCAAATATAAATGCTCAGGATCAGTGGGGATGGAATGCATTAATTTGTGCTGCTGGTTATAATGAGAATCCGGAGATAATTATAGCTCTACTGGAGGCAGGAGCCAATATAAATGCTATAACCCATGACAATCAAACTGCATTGATGTTAGCTGCTGCCTGGAATACTAACCCCAGAGTAATTAACACAATTCTAGAAGCAGGAGCAGATGGGTCACTACTGGATTCTTATGGGAAAAATGCTTTTGATTATGCTAAGGATAATATTCATCTGGTCGAAACTGATGTATACCAGAAATTATATGAAGCTCAGTTTTAAGCAAAAACGGTACAAAGCACACTAAGAAAGAACTATTAATGCTTCACCACCTGTTTTCAACAGGAATCTTTTTAGAGTATGTTCCAGTTTCATATACCCATCAAAAATCCTTTAAGGGTGAAATATATGGCATCAGCTGATAAAAATTCTACAAGTAGTTTAAGGTATTATCGTGGATCTATAGAATTTTCTCGCCTCCTCAACCTTGGTGATGCAGTCTTTGCAATTGCCATGACATTGCTGGTCTTAACCCTGGACACGCCCCAGGTTTCCAGTGAAAAGCTGGCTTCAACTCTAGTGAATCAAATGCCCCAGTTTATTGCTTTTTTAATCAGTTTTGCCCTGGTTGCAAATATCTGGTGGCAGCATCACAAGTTATTTCAAATGATTAATTCTCTGGATTCTGTACTCATTTTCATAAATCTAGTTATATTTGGAGCTGTGGTTCTGGTACCCTTTCCAACCAGCTTAATAGGCAATAATCCCAACTCAAGCTTAGCTGTCATTTTTTTTGTCATCCTTTTTGCTCTTCTAAATTTCTTTTTTCTCATCATCACAATTAGAGTTAATAAAATCAAAGCCTGGAATATAGAAATTAACCAGTACTTATATTTCTGGTTACTGTTTCAATATATTGGTGGTGTTCTTCTGTTAACTGTAGCTTGCATAATATCCATCTGGCTACCTGTAGTCGGGTTAGCAATAATTGCAGCAGGTACTCTTCTGGGACCTCTGTTTTCAGGTTTTTCTTATAAAAGTTTTATACAAAAATATGAAGATGAACTATAAAAAAAAAGCCTTTAGTAGGCTCAGGCAAAGCTAATATTCTATTGGCAGATAACTGCCGGGGATAATTCCCCGGCAGTATTCGTCGCTGCATTTTTCTTTATTAGTTTCTTTTTTATAATTAAGAACTGTGAAGTCCTCATTATCATGGAGCTGACGACCGGACTTGAACCGGTAACCTGCTGATTACAAATCAGCTGCTCTACCGATTGAGCTACGTCAGCATTAAACTTGACATAACTTATTATATACAAAAATTAATTAGTGGTCAAGAAGCACTATTGCCCTGTTGATAGCATAGAATAAAAAAAAAGCGAAGGGAGGAGGCAGATGGGTTTTTTGCCCGGAAAAATATCCTATGAAAAAATATGCGGTTATATTTTAGTAATCGTTGGTGTGGTTGTCATGATTACTTCCATGCCCTCCTGGTTCTGGTTAACTATCTTTGGCTTGGGAATTTCTTTAATTGGAATAATATTACTTAATAAGCACCACTAAATTTTGGTATGATAAGTGTTTCCACATACCCCTGCAGACTTGCAGTATGTAGAATGCCTGGATCATAGCATAGCGATTTTATTTCTCCAAATAATTGTTTACGACCATAAACACGGCCTGTTTCCTTGTTCAGAACATATATGCTCCCATCTTCACAACCTACAAAAATTTTGTTCTCTACTTTTAATAATGCCGATGTGGGGCTAAATAGATCTGTTTCCCAGATGATTTCACCATTTTCCATTTCTATGGCCATAAGGATCCCTTTGCTGTGAGAAATGAATAGGTGTTCGTCCTGTACTACAAAGAAGTCAATTTTCTTATCTGGAAATTGGGCATTCATGATCTGTTCTCCAGATATTTTTCTAATATTTAAATGCCCTTCTCGGGTAAATATTGCTATAACTTCCCCGTTATTATCTGAGAATTTTATATGCAAGATTTCTGTTTCATCTAAATACGTCATTTCTCCTTCTATAAGGTTTACTGAAACAACTTTTCCATCCTCAAAAAGGCCTAAGAGGGTATGATTAACTTTTCTAAAGCTTTCAGCTAATAATCGCTTGCTGGTCCTAACAGACCATTTCATCTCTCCACAGTTTTTTAGGTAAAAAATACTAGTCCTGTCAGCACTGATACCAACCAGACCGTCCTCTACTGAAAAGTGGCGCAAAAACCTCCGTGATAGATCCTTCTCCCATAGAACTTCAAAATCTTTATTATCTATTCCAAATACTCTCCCGTCGTAGGTCGTTATAAATACTCTTTCATCATTAGCTGCTGGGGGAAGAAGTACAGTCACATCAGAAAATGAAATTTCTTCTTTTATATCTTTATCTTCTCGGTTCAGTGCATACAAAGAACCATCCACAGTCGCTAAATACAATTTTGACCCATGAGGGTAAAAACCGGCAGCTGTTATGGCTCTGGCAGAAAAACTTGGCCCTTTTTTAATTTTTTCTGTGGAAAGATAGAGTTCTATTTTTCTTTCATCCCGGGGTGAGAAAGTGTACATACCACTGAATTCTTCATAGCCATCCTTATCTAGGGAAATCTCCCTCAGCCCCGAACTGACTCGGGGGATCTTAACCGGCGTTGATCCCCTAAATTCGCTGTCTATATAGACATCTGCTCCTTCAGGGTATGTAACAACCGTAAGGGTACCCATTCCCCTGATATGGGTAAAGACAAGATAAGAGACCGCTATCACTAAAAAACATATAAGCATTGTCACTGCAATATGCGTATTTGTACGGGCCATAATATATAAATCCCTCCATGAGATGGGAATTACATGGGGAGTACTTCTTCTTATAACCTCTGTTTCCTGCACGGTATATTTACTAAATACATTTTTAAAGGAATTGGGTTATAACTGAAGAAGAATAAGCATGGGAGGAGGTATAAACCCTGGAATCCATAAAGAGTATTTCTTTATTAGATTATAGCAAGAATAACTTCCAAATAGAGCTTGAAGGCGTAAGTGTGGAAGCATATTTAAACAGCCCCAGTAATAGTAATCTTTATGACTTGCTTTTTTGTGAAATCAGGGAGTTCCTGCAGGGTAAGAGGAAAGATTTCAGTAATTTTCCACTGTTCTGGGACGAGTTAACTCCGTTTCAAGAAAAAGTGCTGCATGCTACCTGTACAATACCCTATGGAAGAGTTGCTTCCTATAAATGGATTATTAAAAAGATCGGGTATGGATCACCAAGGTCGGCAGGACAGGCTCTAAGCAAGAACCCCTTTGCCATACTTGTTCCCTGTCACCGGGTTGTGGGAAAAGACGGGCACCTCCGTGGTTTTGGAGGTGGGCTTGATTGGAAAAGGAAGCTTTTAACTATAGAAGGCAGAGAAATAAGGGGAAACTTTTTATCACTAAAGGAAGGGGACTTGATTTGAATAGAGTAATAAATGAGCTGAAAACCCCTATAGGCTCCTTAGACTCAGGGGAAAAATCATCTATCACCGATGTTAATGGAGTAAAAGTCGGGCATTGTACATTAATCGTGGGCTCGGGGCAACTGGTACCAGGAAAAGGACCAGTTAGAACCGGTGTTACAGTAATATTACCAGGGGAAGAAGAACCTTATACTAATAGTCCGGCCTGTGGTATGTTCGTTGCTAATGGTTATGGGAAAACGACTGGATTGCCACAGATTGAAGAACTTGGGGCACTGGAGACCCCAATATATCTCACAAATACTCTAAATATCGGCAAGGTCTATAATGCAGCCGTTAAGCATTCTCTAGAAAAAAACCCCTTCATAGGTATAGAAGGAGACACAGTAAACCCTCTGGTAGGAGAATGTAATGACAGCTACCTGAATGACATTCAGGGGAGGCATGTAGAGGCTAATCATGTTGAGGAAGCAATACAAAATGCTTCTGATCAGGAAAACAGAGGAGGCAATATTGGTGCAGGTACAGGCATGGTAGCTTATGGTTTCAAAGGTGGAATAGGCTATTCTTCTCGTATAATTGAAGAAGATCACTATAAGTTTACATTAGGTGCTTTGCTGCTGGTCAATTTTGGCAAGCGAGAACATCTTATGCTAAAGGGAATTCCCCTGGGCCAGCATTTTTCTGATACAGAAAATAAAAAAGAATATGAGGGATCAGTAATAGTTGTGCTGGCAACTGATATTCCTTTGAGTTCCCGACAACTGAAACGAATCTGTCGAAGAGCTCCTCTTGGGCTCGCCAGGACTGGTTCTATCATGGGACATGGAAGCGGAGATTTCATTATAGCTTTTTCCACAACCAACAGGAAAAAAAGGAAAGGACCCCTCATTTATCCTAAAAATTACGTCCGGGAAAAAGGGCAGTTCATGAATAAAGTTTTCCAGGCTGTTGTTG
>PUNT01000152.1 GCA_003551905.1 Halanaerobiales bacterium | reverse complement strand
CTGGTTGAGCTGTACGGTTCCATGAAACATCTGCAGGGATGAACACCCTGAATATAGAGAAAAATATTTAATTCCAGGCCCTGCAGGTTATTAGCCCCTGCAGGGTTTTCTATGCTCAAGGCTGTATAAATAGAGGAATCAAATCGCATGTTTTAGTTAAGCCCGCTAAAGATCCACAGAAAATAGAGCACATGGTCCTGCTAGTGGTTGACCATGTTTTTTTATACGGTTATAATAGGAAGGGTGAAAGCTAAGGAGGTATATCATGTCATTTTTGCAGGATGTGCAGGAGAGACTTAAAACCTTTATAGCCGGTGGACTGGAAGCAACTTTGCAGGAGAGGATGCTTCCCCTGGAGGATTACCGGAAAAAAATAGAGTTAGAGGAACCCCGGCGGCGGGAACATGGAGATTTCGCCTGCAATATTGCCATGGTTTTGGCCGGGGAATTAAAGGCTTCCCCACGTCAGATAGCCAATGAAATCATTGAAAACCTGCCCATGGATGCTGAACAGGCTCGGTTTGTGGCCAAGGTTGAAATTGCCGGCCCTGGGTTTATCAATATATTTCTCAAGGAAGGCTGGTTAGCTCCCCTGCTTCATTGCATAGAAAAAGAAGGAGAAAATTACGGACGTTCCCGGGCAGGAGAAGGGAAAAAAGTACAGGTGGAATTTGTCAGCGCTAACCCTACCGGCCCTTTGCATGTAGGGCATACCCGGGGTGCTGTGGTGGGAGACACATTGGCCAATTTGCTGTCTTTTTGTGGTTGCCAGGTGGAGAAAGAATTTTACGTGAACAATGCAGGACATCAGATGGATCTTCTGGGCCGCTCCATATACCTGCGGCTTCTGCAGGAAAAGGGAGAAGAGGTGCAATTCCCTGCTGATGGCTATCAGGGGGAATATATCAAGGAGCTGGCCCGGCAGATAATGGACAAGTACGGCAGCAGCCTGGAAATTCACCCGGAGCAGGAGCGGGAAGTTCTCTGCAGGGAATTCGGTTATCAGGAGCTTTTGAAGAAAATTAAAGAGGATTTGCAAAAACTGGGCATAAAGTTTGACCGGTGGTTCAGCGAGCGCAGTCTCTATGAGGATGGGCTTATTGAGAAAGCCTTAAATTTATTGAAGAAGAAAAGGCATTTATACGAGAAGGAGGGAGCAACCTGGTTTGCTTCCAGTCGCTTTGGGGATGAAAAAGATCGGGTGGTTATAAAGTCTGATGGTAATTATACCTATTTTGCTGCTGACCTGGCCTATCACCTGCATAAACTGGAGCGGGGTTTTGATTTGATTATTGATGTGTTAGGAGCTGATCATCATGGCCATATTGCCAGGATGAAAGCAGGTGTTGCAGCTTTTGGCTATGATCCGGAACAGCTGAAAATTCTTATTTTGCAGACTGTGAACCTTCTCCGGGGCGGAAAAAATATTCCCATGTCCAAGCGAGCCGGGGAGTTTGTGACCCTGGGAGATATACTCAAGGAAGTTGGCAGGGATCCCATCCGCTATTTTTACTTGACCAGGAGCAATGATAGTACAATAGATTTTGACCTGGAACTGGCCCGGGAGCAATCTGCCAGCAACCCGGTATATTACCTGCAGTATGTTCATGCCCGGATCTGCAGCCTTTTTGCCCGGGCCAAGGAGATGGGACTGGAGATTAAGGAACCTGCAAAAGTGGATATTTCTCTTCTCCAGGATGATTTGGAAGATGAACTGTTGCGGAAAATGGCCCGTTTTCCCGGAGTTGTCCTGGAAAGCTATGAACACCTGTCACCTCATTACCTGACAGTATATGGGCATGAACTGGCCCAGGCTTTTCATGTTTTCTACAATAAATGTCCGGTAATGGGTGCAGAAGAAGAAAAACGCTCTGCCCGCCTGGCCCTGGTCTGGGGAGCCCGGCAGGTCTTGCGGAATCTTCTGCAGCTCATGGGGGTCAGTGCCCCAAAAGAGATGTGAGAAGGGGAGGAAAGGAGATATGAGTACAAAACATATATTTGTAACAGGTGGTGTTGTGTCTGCCCTGGGCAAGGGAATAACCTCTGCTTCTCTGGGCAGGCTCTTAAAGAGCAGGGGTCTTACTGTTTCCATACAAAAGTTTGATCCCTATATTAATGTGGATCCCGGGACCATGAGTCCCTATCAGCACGGGGAAGTGTTTGTTACCAGCGATGGAGCAGAAACGGATCTGGACCTGGGTCATTATGAACGATTTATAGATGTGGATCTTACCAGAAACAACAATATTACAGCCGGTAAAGTATATGCTGCTGTAGTAGCCAAGGAACGCCGGGGTGATTACCTGGGAGCTACTGTGCAGACCATCCCCCATGTTACCAATGAAATAAAGGAAAGGATCACCGAGGTGGGAAGGGAAACTCATGCAGATGTAGTCATAACTGAGATCGGTGGTACTGTAGGAGATATTGAAGGACTGCCCTTTTTGGAAGCCATCAGGCAGCTGAAGATAGATCTGGGGAGGGACAAAGTCCTCTACATTCACTGCACCCTTGTTCCCTACCTGAAGACTGCTGGTGAACTCAAGACCAAACCAACCCAGCATTCAGTGAAGGAATTGCGCAGCTTAGGCATTCAGCCTGATATTATCGTCTGCCGCAGCGATCGCACCCTGACCCAGGATGTCCGGGATAAAATTGCCTTATTCTGCGATATAGAGAAAAGGGCAGTTATTGAGGCAAGAGACGTGGAGTCCATATACGAAGTTCCTCCTATCCTGGAAAAACAGGGTTTTGCTGACCTGGTTATAGAGAGGTTTGGACTTTCTGTTTCCCCGCCGCAACTGGATGAATGGTATGGACTGGTAGAAAAGGTTAGGAAATTGAACGATGGTGAGAAGACAAAAATTGCCATTGTAGGGAAATATGTAAGCCTGCCGGATGCTTATCTTTCCATTACTGAAGCCCTGGAGCATGGAGGTATTGCTGAAAATACTGGAGTTGAGGTGCAATGGATTTTAGCTGATGAGCTGGAGGAAGGGGATGCAGTTCAGTTTTTACGAACAGCCCATGGCATACTGGTGGCTCCCGGTTTCGGTGACCGGGGCATAGAGGGCAAAATAAAGGCCATAAAATATGCCCGGGAAAATGAAATTCCCTTCCTGGGTATTTGCCTGGGAATGCAGTGTGCAGTGATTGAAATAGCCCGAAGTCTCTGCGGCCTTGCTGGCGCTAATAGCACAGAATTTGATCCTCATACCTCCTTTCCGGTTATTGATCTCATGCCAGAACAGAAGGAAGTTGACCATAAGGGTGGGACCATGCGCCTGGGTCTCTATCCCTGTAGCTTAGTACCAGGAACCAAAACCGCTGCCATCTATAAGCAGGATCTCATTGAGGAAAGGCACCGGCACCGCTATGAGGTTAACAATGAATTGCGTGGGGATCTGGAAGCTGGCGGCCTGGTTCTGGCCGGAATATCTCCGGATAATAGGTTGGTGGAAATGGTGGAACTGCAGGATCATCCCTGGTTTATTGGCACTCAGTTCCACCCGGAGTTCAAGTCCCGGCCTCAGCGCCCCCATCCCCTCTTCCGCTCCTTTATTGGTGCAGCCAAGAAGTACAGCGAGGGAAGGATATAAAGAAAAAATTGGAAAAAATGTTTAGAACCCCCTGCTGCTGGCAATAATAGGGTAGAGAGGGGGGTTTATTCGTGTACACATTCCTTCTTGTTCTAGTATTGCTTTTTGGTGTTTCGCCAGTAGCCGGTGGGGTTACCATCTATTTGAATGGGCAGAAGGCGCATGAGCTTGCACCCTACTTAGAAGAGCTCAAGGATAATTTTCAATACCTCCAGGAGGAGGAGAAGTATTTTTTCAGCGCCCCGGCCCGGGAAATTTATGTCCGGGGGAGGACTGAAGATAATGGCATTATAGTGCAAGAACCAGGAGGAAGAGCTAAAATACTCACTCAGGAGATTCTGATTTTTTTCCGGGGAAAGCCGGTTCAGGCAGATGATGTTTTTGCCGGTCAGCCGGGAGTTCTCTGCCGGCAAGAATCTGGAGACATCCATATCCTGTTTTTATTTCCCGGACGAATGGTCCTGGGAGAGATTCTGCAAATTGACCGGCAGAATCAGGCAATTTTATTGGGCCGGGAGGCAAAATACAGCTATCAGCAGCAATGGTACATTCTATCTCCTGCAGCCTGGGAGGAAGTACAGTCCCGGTGCAGGGTAGGAGACTTTGTGCAGCTTGTCCTTGGGGAAAAAGAACTCCAGGCAGCCTGGGTATACCTGTATTCACAATAGGGAGATACAGTATTTTTTTACAGATATAGCAGGAATTCTAATTGCAGAGACAGAAAATAATTACACTAGGGAGGTTTGAGTCAAAATGTCTCTGGTTGAGAAAAAAACTACAATCGCCCTGCGCTGCCCTCACTGTGGACGCCTGGAGTCCAAGGAAATTCATGTATTTGAGTTTTCTGGTGGCCAGACCCTGGAGGTTGAATGTTCCTGCGGACAGCAAAAGGCTATTCTGGCCAGGGATAGCATGCAGGAATATTTGGTGCATTATTTGTGTGCTATCTGTGAAGGAGAGCACCTTTTGAGCTTAAAGAACGGGGAATTCTGGGGTGAACTGGCAGTACCCATAAATTGCCCGGAGGCCAGCGTTCGCATTGGCACCATAGGTTCTCAAGAAGCAGTTCATAATGACGATTTATATAGAGATAGCCTGGAAAGTCTGGCAGAGAAACTGGGAGGAGACGACTATTTTTCCAACCCTGCCATCATGCTGGATATCCTGGATATTTTGCAGGATATGGCCATGCGGGGCAGGGTATCCTGTATGTGTGGCAGCAAGGATATACAGATAGACCTTTATCCTGACCGGCTAAAACTGGTCTGTGCTGAATGTTCAGGAAATCTTACCATCCCTGCTCAGTATGAGGAGGATCTGGAGGATATTAACTGCCGGGAAGGGTTGTTCCTGGCCCGCAATATAGACGGGCTGAGAACATAAATATAATAGAAGGAGGAGGTACATATGAGTCTGGTTTCTCTGAATGAGGTTTTATTACCTGCTCAGAAGAGTGGATATGCTGTAGGGGCGTTTAATATTAACAATCTGGAGGCCATTCAGGCTATAATGGAAGCCAGTGAAGCAGAAAAAGCTCCCATAATAATTCAGGCCAGCAAGGGTGCCATCAGGTATATGGGCGTGGAATATGCTGCAGCCCTGGGACATACTGCAGCCAGCCTGGCCCGGTTCCCGGTAGTGCTGCATCTGGACCATGGCCAGGACTTTAGCATTGTAATGGAATGTATCAGAAATGGTTTCAGTTCAGTTATGTTTGATGGTTCCCGTTTACCTCTGGAGGAGAACATAGCTGAGACCAGGCGGGTAGTGGAAGCAGCCCATGCGGTGGGAGTTTCTGTGGAAGGAGAACTGGGACATATTGGGGACCCGGGACAGGTTTTTACCGATGAGGACCGGCAAAAAGCTTTTACCAAGCCGGCAGAAGCAGCGCGCTTTGTTGAGGAAACGGATGTTGATGCCCTGGCCATAGCTATAGGTACGGTTCATGGCCCCTACAAGGGGGAGCCGGAACTGGATTTTGACCTCTTAGAGGAAATAAAAAAAGCTGTGGGAATTCCCCTGGTGCTGCACGGTGCTTCCGGACTCACCAATGAAGATCTTAAGAAGGCTATCTCCCTGGGCATATGCAAGGTGAATATCAATACTGACTTCATGCAGGCCTTTACCAGCCGTATGAGAAATGTTTTGGAGGAAGATAGGGAAGTTTATGATCCCCGGAAAATTTGTGGTCCGGCCCGGGAGGCCATGGTGGAAGTGATGAGGGAAAGGATAAGGGTTTTAGGTAGCAGCAATAAAGCTTGAAATAATATATTTAATACTGAACGCAATAGGGGGTGGTAGCAATTGCAGGTGGGATAAGGATTGTACCAGGAAAAATTTTACTTGCTTTATGTCTGGTTGCGGTATTATTTCTACCACCACCGGCTTTTTCCTTGCCTCCTGAAGCCCTGGAGGTTGAAGAGAAGGAACACGCTGCCCCAGAGCTTACATATTTCCACAGGCTTTCCATGTTTGATAATTTAGAAGGTATTCCCCTTGGCCCCCTGGATGATGGCTGGGACGAAATGTGGGGAAGCAGTGTATCCCTGCAGGAAGAAATTCGCCTGGAAGAGATAGCCAGGGAAATGGAGAATACCGCCTATTTCCGCACCCACATAGTGCAGGAGGGAGAAACCCTCTGGGATATATCAAGGAAATATGGTATAAATGTGGCCACCCTGGCCGGGGCCAATCATCACGTGGATAATGTGCACCGCATCAGGCCTGGTCAGGAACTCAAAGTGCTGAACATGCACGGTACAGTGCATGTAGTCCAGGAGGGTGAGACCATAAGTGATTTGAGTCAGCGCTATGAGGTCTCAGTGGAGAAGATACTGCAGACCAACTGGGGTCTTGACCCTGACAGTATTGCAGCTGGCGATGAATTGGTAATACCTGGAGCTCAGCCCCTGGATTTTGCTGACCGGGGAGGTTCCCTGGATTCCTTCGTGTGGCCGGT